>DATESK010000028.1:0-6852 GCA_035270865.1 Clostridia bacterium
ACCGATAAAAAGCTAATAACTTTGGAAACCCTTGCGGGTATAAAGACGCTCGAACTTGAAGTAAAAGACGGCAAAGTCGCCCGCGTTAAGGTGGATATGGGCGCGCCGATTTTGGAAGGCAAACTCATACCCGTAACAATAGATAAGCCACAAGTGGTGAACGAACCTGTCTTAATTGAAGATGTTGAATTCAAAATTACTTGTGTGTCAATGGGTAATCCGCATTGTGTCATCTTTGTCAATGATGTTGCCAACCTTCCTCTTGAAAAAATTGGAATAAAATTTGAAATTGCGCCCTACTTCCCTGAGCGCGTGAATACGGAATTTGCAGAACTAGTTGACGACCACACGGTAATGATGCGGGTTTGGGAGCGGGGCAGCGGTGAGACACTGGCTTGCGGTACAGGCGCATGCGCGGTGGCGGTTGCAGGTGTTCTCAACGGATTGCTCAGAAAAAACGAGGAAATCACGGTAATATTGCGCGGTGGACAACTATCCATAACAGTAACTGATGAAACCGTTTTTATGACAGGTACAGCAGAAAAAGTTTTTGAAGGAGAAATAGAATTTTGAAAAACAATGCGGTCTTATCAGTGGATGAATTTATTGAAAATCAAATCAAAGCAATCCGCGAGCAAGTAGGAAACGAAGGCGTTGTGTTGGGGCTTTCGGGCGGAGTTGACAGTTCGGTATGCGCCGCGCTTATCGGCAAAGCGATTGGCGGACAACTAACCTGCATATTTGTAGACCACGGCTTGATGCGTAAAAACGAGGGGAACGAAATCGAAGCGGAATTTTCAAACCGCGATATCAATTTTGTCCGCGTAGATGCAGAAACTCGTTTTCTTGAAAAGCTTAAAGGCGTAACCGACCCCGAACAAAAGCGGAAAATAATCGGCACGGAATTTGTTCGAGTATTTGAGGAGAAGGCAAAAGGTTGCGGAGCTAAATATTTGGCGCAAGGCACCATTTATCCCGATATAATTGAGTCGGGAAGTAAGAATTCCGCTTTGGTAAAAAGCCACCACAATGTTGGCGGATTACCGCAAGATTTAGGTTTTACGGGACTTGTTGAACCTCTCAAAGATTTATATAAGGATGAAGTTAGAGCGGTAGGAACCAGACTTAATTTGTCGGACAAAATTGTAAGCAGACAGCCTTTCCCGGGTCCAGGACTTGGAGTTAGGGTTATAGGCGAAATAACAAAAGAAAAACTAGATATTCTGCGAGATGCAGACGCAGTTTTCCGCGAGGAAGTGGACAAACTGCCCGTAAAAGACAGACCTAATCAATATTTTGCAGTACTTACGGGAATGCGTAGTGTCGGCGTGAAAAATAACGCTAGAACTTATGATTACATAATCGCACTCCGCGCAGTATTTACCACACAGTTTGTAACCGCCGTATATGCGCAGTTATCACACGAGTTACTTGGTCGCGCTGCCGAAAGAATAGCAAACGAAGTGCAAGGAGCGGGCAGAGTAGTCTATGATATAACCAGCAAACCGCCTTCGACAATCGAATGGGAATAAAGATAATGCAAACTTTATTAACCAGCAAAATGTAAATAAAGTTGCATTATGTTGAAGAAATTTGTTAAAAATGCGATAAACCTTATTGCGTTAAAAATTAAAGAACGATAAACGCCGTAAAGCAGGTGCAGAATGAAAATTAACAGTAATTATTTGAATTTGAAATCCAGCTATCTTTTTTCAACTATTGCAAAAAAGGTAAATGAGTTCAAGGCGCAAAATCCCGAAAAGGAAATTATCCGCCTAGGAATAGGCGATGTAACGCTTCCTTTGCCAAAGAGCGCGATAGTTGCTATGCAAAATGCCGTTACCGACCAATCAAAGAAGGAAACTTTTCACGGTTATGGCGAGGAACAAGGCTATGCTTTTTTGAGAAATGCGGTTGCAAAATACTACTCAAAAAAAGGCGTTAATTTAGATGCAAATGAAATTTTTATATCTGACGGCGCAAAGAGCGATTTGGGAAATATTTTAGATTTATTCGATAACGACAATGTCGTGTTGGTGCCTAATCCCGTGTACCCTGTTTATGTTGACACCAATGTTATGGCGGGACGCAAAATTATTTTTGCAAGCGGCAATGAACAAAACGGTTTTCTACCTCTGCCCGATGCAAGTGTAAAGTCGGATTTGATTTACCTTTGTTCGCCAAATAATCCGACAGGCGCGGTCTACACAAGATCGCAACTTAAACTTTGGATAGATTACGCACGAGATAATAACGCAATAATTTTGTTTGATTCAGCGTACGAAGCATTTGTGCAAGATAGCAGTTTGCCAACCAGCATATACGAAATTGAGGGAGCAAAAAAATGCGCGATTGAATTTTGTTCGCTGTCAAAAACTGCGGGCTTTACAGGTACGCGTTGCGGCTACACGATAGTTCCTTTTGAACTGGAGTGCAAGGACGCTTCACTTAACAAATTGTGGGTACGCCGTCAAACTACAAAATTTAACGGAGTGAGCTATATTGTTCAGCGTGGCGCGGAAGCCGTGTTCACCGATGAGGGTATGGCGGAAGCGAAATCGAACATTGCCTATTATCTTGAGAATGCGAAAATTCTTTCGGATGCTTTGGATGAAATGAATATTTGGTATGTCGGCGGAAAAAATTCACCTTACATTTGGCTTAAATGTCCCAAAGGAATGAAATCTTGGGATTTCTTTGACAAACTGCTTGTTGAGGTCAGTCTTGTAGGCACTCCGGGCGCAGGCTTTGGCGAAAACGGAGAGGGATTTTTCCGCTTAACCGCTTTTAATACCCGCGAAAACACGATAAAGGCAGTAGATAGATTGAAAAGTTTGAAATTTTAATAAGGTTAAATCTCAATATAGTCGTTGAATATGTTTCTTGTGAGCAAAATTAACCAAACAGTTTCGAAATAGTTCTTTAATATCAATAACAATATCAAAACTCACACTTGTTAAATCCAACAATCACACAATAATCCCACAAAAAAAAACACCTCAGCCCAATAATTTTATAAAAGCTGAGGTGCTAATTTGGTCGGAGCGGCGAGATTCGAACTCGCGGCCTCATGGTCCCGAACCATGCGCGCTACCAAACTGCGCTACGCCCCGATAGTGGTATAAAACTAATCAACTCAAAACAAATTTCAATGCTATAAACTTAAGTTTGGGAGCGCGCGGCGCGCATTACGAAGTCTTGCGCCAGTCCCTTGCACTCTATCCTTTTCTCGCATTAGCACAAACCAAACTGCGCTACGCCCCGAAAATGTTAAAAAATTATAAAACTCAAAACAAACTACAACACCTATAATCTTAACTTAGAAATGCAAAATTCTCTTTACTAACATTATAGTCGTAAGCAACGATTTAGGACAGTCATATCTTAGCAACTAATATTTGCTCTGTCAACAAATATGACGAATTTGCTTGTTTACTTTCTAAAAACGCGGTCAAAAAAAATTAACAAACTTTTTCCGTTTATTTGTCAATTTATTTATAAAATGTTATTATTGTTTTATCAGATATTTGCAACTGCCAAATTAAAAAAGGAGAATCAATGGAACTAATCTACAAAGGAAAGACCAAGAATGTCTATAACAAAGGCGACGGTAACTACTTATTGAAATTCAAAGATGATGTAACGGGAACTGACGGTGTGTTTGACCCCGGAGCGAATACGGTAGGTTTATCCATTGAGGGAGTAGGAAAAGCCGGATTAAGGCTGACAAAATATTTTTATGAAAAGATAAACAACGCGGGAATTCCCACGCACTTTATCTCCGCCGATATTGATAATGCAACTATGACGGTAAAGCCTGCGGAGATGTTTGGCAAAGGCGTTGAAGTTATTTTGAGATACAGAGCGGTGGGCAGTTTCTTTAGAAGATACGGAAAGTATTGTCAAAACGGCGATAAACTCAATGACTATGTTGAGGTAACCTTAAAAGACGATGACAGAAACGATCCGCTAATCAATGAAGAAGCGCTTGAACTTTTGGGCATTATGACTAAAGCGGAATATAAGATACTGACAGACATGACAAAAAAAATCGGACTGATAATCAAAGCCGAACTGAAAAATTGCGGACTTGACCTCTACGACATAAAGTTTGAATTCGGGCGAGTGGGAGATGATAAGCACATTGCTCTAATTGATGAGATTTCGGGCGGAAATATGAGGGCATACCGCGGAAGTGAGTATATCGAACCTTTGAAACTTGAACAAATTATCTTGCAAAAATAATAAGGTAAATTCAAAATAAGTTTTACAAATACAACATTAAAAAAGAGTGGTTACTAACCGCTCTTTTTTCCTTTTACAAATTATTTATTGTATCAACTTGATTATTACGCTAAAGTTGCTTTCATCGCTTGAATATAATTTTGGCAAATATCCTCTGCGGCAGAAATGCAGTTTGCTTTGGTCGCTACATAAATTTTTAGCTTTGGCTCTGTGCCTGACGGACGCACACAAATCCAGTCACCGCCCTCAAGATAGTATTTGACAGCGTTAGTTTTCGGCAAATCAATATTTTCGGTTTCGCCGTTTGCATAGGTTTTTATTCTTGCGTCAAAATTTGCTGTTGCGGCAACTTTCACACCAGCAATTTTTTCGGGTTTGTCGCCTTTAATTTTAATCATTATATTTTTCATTGTCTGCATTCCGTCCAAACCGCCGTACACTAGCGAAACGGATTTTTCCACATAATACCCAAATTTTTGGAACAGTTCTTGCAGTTTTTGATAGATAGATAAGCCTATTGAATTGTAATAACACGCCATTTCAGCAAAAAGCATACTGGCAACAACCGCATCCTTATCGCGCGCGTGCGTTCCGCTAAGATAGCCAAAACTTTCCTCATAGCCGAACATATAGGTATGCTCTCCCGTTGCTTCCCATTCTTTGATTTTTTCGCCGATAAACTTAAAACCTGTCAACACCTCAAAAGTTTTCACACCGTAGCTGTCGGCAATCTCGCGGGCAAGTTCGGTTGTTACAATAGTTTTGACGATAGCGGCGTTTTTATTTAGCGTTCCGCGCATTTTATTGCGGGACAAAATATAATCGCAAAGCAATGAACCTATTTGATTGCCGTTAAGCAGGATAAATTTCCCTTCAAGGTCGCGCACGGCTATACCCATGCGGTCGCAGTCGGGGTCGGTTCCAATACACAGGTCGCTTCCGATTTTATCAGCAAGTTCAATCGCCATTTTCAGCGCGTCGGGTTCTTCGGGATTAGGCATGCGAACGGTGCTAAATTCAGTGTCGGGTTGCGCTTGTTCGGGAACGATACTAATTTTAAGTCCTATGCGGTCTAGTATGGTCGTTACGGGAACATAACCGCTGCCGTGAATAGGAGTGTAAACAATCTTGATTTTTCCGCCTACCGCTTTTACGGCGTCAGGGGAAAGTGAAAGTTTTTGGATTGTTGAATAGTATGCTTCATCAACGCTCTTGCCTATTACTGTAATATACTCATCTAACTTTTCGTTGTCCTTGTTTGCAATACATTCTTTGCATACATTTGTTTCGGCTTCTTCAATGCCGAAGTAGGGCAGAAGGTTTATAAATTCCACAACTTTCGCCGTGGCTTCAGGAGACATTTGAGCTCCGTCATCGCCGTAGACTTTGTAGCCGTTATATTGTTTAGGATTGTGCGAGGCGGTTATCATAATCGCGCCGACTGCCCCTAAGTGCCGTATTGCAAACGAACAGACGGGAACGGGACGAACATTTTCAAACAACCAAACCGCTATGCCGCACTTTGAGAGTACTCTTGCGCATAGGCAAGCAAATTCAGAGGAAAATTTGCGCGTGTCGTAGGAAATCACAATTCCGCGTTTCATTGCGTTTTCGCCCAAAGTTTTCATGTAGTCAGCAAGTCCTTGTGTCGCGCGCTTAACGGTGTAGGTATTCATTCGGTTTGTGCCGATGTCCAGCACTCCGCGCATTCCCGCAGTACCAAATTCCAGCGGAATTTCAAACATTTCGCGCTTTTCATTGTCGTTAAGAGAATGAAGCCTTGCTTTCTCGTCCGCCGTCAATTCATTACTGCTTAAAAACAAATTGTAAAAATCGTTAAATGACATAATTTACTCCCTTGTTTTGTAATACCATTTTTAATTATTATATACTAATATATTTTAGAAATCAATAAAGAGTTGCAAAAGAAAATGAACGCAATAAAAGTGAATATAAAGCAAAAATAGAAAAGGCAAAAATTAAGAATATAAGAGGCGGAAAATTAAGAATGTAAATGACGAAAAAAAGTTGAGAAAAGCAGAACAAGAAATTAAAATACAAATTTATTTTAGGGCAATTCGTCTTCCGCAATGTTAATTTCGGGTTCAAGCGGTTTAGTGCCGATTGCAACTATTTGTTTTTGTGAGTTATAACTGTCTCGGCGCAAAAGACGGGTTGCTACATATTTTGAATCTTCATAAATATCAATATAGGCATTTGACTTAATGCCGTTTTTCCCTCTTGCAAGGGTTAAAATCGTGCCAAGAGGAATATTGCTGTCCATAACTTCTTCTGTTTCAAACGGAAGTGTTTTTATTACAACGCTCCTTGCCACAACCTTGCGGGTCATAATGTCGCCGTAAATTGAAATTGAAATTTTGGTGTCGTCTGCTGTGGTCTTTATTTTGATAGGCGAAGCGGTGGAATTAACGAATACCAAATCACTTCTTGTTGACACCATAGCATCAAAAGAGGGAGCGACATAACTAACGGGTAGCGAATGACGGTGAGCGCAGAGGATTTCGAGGTCGGAGAGCAATGCGCAGTTATATAGAGTCGTGGAAACTTGACATACTCCGCCCCCTACGCCGTCAACAAACTTGCCGT
>DATESK010000029.1:0-2901 GCA_035270865.1 Clostridia bacterium
ATGTTTCGTTAAACATTGAAGAAGGCTCAATCTACGGATTAGTCGGAAACAACGGAGCAGGTAAAACTACTATATTCAAAATGCTTTTGGGCATTGCAAGCGTTACAAGCGGAAGTTTTGAATTGTACGGCGAAAGCACAATTTCAGGTCAAGAAAAAGTGCGCCGTGAAATCGGAAGCATAATTGAAATCCCCGCTTTCCAACCGACAATGACCGCTTACCAAAATTTGAAAGCTGTTGCTTATGCTATCGGTTGCTTTGATGATAAAGATATATTGGAACTTTTGGAAATTGTTGACTTAACTTCAAAAAAAGATGTTCCATTTAAGAACTTTTCTTTGGGAATGAAGCAACGGCTTGGCATTGCCGCCGCACTTTTGGGCAATCCCAAACTACTAATTCTCGATGAACCCACAAATGGACTTGACCCTTCAGGCATAATGGAAATCCGCGAACTGGTTTTGAAATTAAACCGCGAAATGAAAAAAACTATTTTGATTTCCAGCCACTTAATTTCGGAACTTAGCAAAATGGCAAATTCTTACGGAATTCTTTATCAAGGAAAACTTATCAAGGAATTGTTGCCAGCCGACCTTGAAGCCGCATCCCGCCCTATGCTTAAAATTGTGGTCAACGATGTTCTTACCGCATCGGAAATTCTGCGTAACAAATTGAAAGTCAAAGATTTTGAAACCTATCCCAACAATGTTATCAAGCTGTTTGAGATGACCGATCATGCGCAAGCGATATCAAAAGAACTTGCAATAGGCGGCGTTTTAGTGCTTTCAATCGAACACCAAAGCAATGACCTTGAGGAATACTTTGTTTCACTTATGGGAGGTTCTAAACATGTATAATCAACTTAAATCAGAATTTTATAGAATAACTAAATTCAAAAGCAGTTATATTGCACCTATTTTAATCACCGTGTTAATTGTTCTTTCGTTTATAATGGCTTGGTTTGTCGTTAGAGATTATGGAGTACTCAGTCCTGGAAGCGAATATATGGGTAGAAGTTTGGTTTATTCGTCATCGTCAAACGGAAGTTTACCATTTTTTATTGCAATACTATCAAGTATTTTTATTGCCGGCAGTTTTTCAAACGGCTCAATAAAAATGAGTTTATCGCGTGGAGCAAACCGCATTCAACTTTATTCTGCAAAGCTTATCACAGTTTCTGCTATGGCAGTTGGTCTTTGCATTTTTTCATTTATAGTTTCGGGATTACTTTCTATTGCTCTTGGTTTCGGCAATTCATTGGCGGAATTTGAAATAATGGCGGCGCTGGGCGAACAGGTTCTTATCGCGCTTGCATATACCTCACTATTTACTTTTTTGGCAACACTAATCCGCTCAACTGGCGGAGCTGTTGGCGCATCTATTGGTATATATCTTTTTTCGACATTGTTGACAACTATTTTAACCGCTATTGGTATGTCCACACAAAAGATGTGGCTTATTGATTTAACACAATGTTTTTTGACAACACAGCTAACGACTGCAACAAGTATACCGCCTATCGAAAATTGGCAACTGCTTTGCGTATTGCTTGTGCCACTTGCATATATCGTTATAACAACGGGACTTGGAATGCTTTCTTTCCGCAAACGCGACATTAAATAGTTGTGAGCTAACTTTCCGCAAACGCGACAATATAATTGAGTTAAACTTAAACAAAATTCAAAATAAAAATAAAACACACCGCTTGGTGTGTTTTATTTTGCCGTGCGACGCACTTCGATAGTCCTTACCGAACCGATAGCTAAATAGGTAACTACTTCAAAGCTTCCTTGTGGCACACATCGAAATCTGCTTAGTGCTGCTGCGGTCAAGCCCTGACACGGTTCACAGCACGATGTTGCACAAGACCTTGCTATCAACATCCCTTTTTTAACTCAGCATTCCATAAAGAAAACCTAGGCGCGCCTTTCAACACCGCTATAGCGGTTTGCGGTTTGCAGGGCACCGCTAGCTCCCCGTTTAGCACGGCAAAGTAATTTTAGCATTTTTATAATAAAATAGCAACCAAAACATAAAATTTTGTTAAGGCGCAAAATCGCGTTAAAACATATAATTTGACGATTTTTATATTATGGAAATTACATAAATTTAGAATATAAGTGTAATTTACGCAAAATGAGTATACAAATAAAAAATTGTCCGAAAATTACTATAATATGGCAAAAAAGTTGCAAAAACGCATTTTAGGTGTTAAAATACGAGCTATGAATAACCGCATTTTAACAATACAAGATTTTTCTTCAGTCGGGCGTTGTTCGCTTACCGTGGCGATTCCGATTATTACTGCTTTAGGACACGAAGTTGTAGGACTTCCCACCGCCCTTTTGTCCACACAAACTTCGGGTATTACGGGCTTCACATTTAACGACTTGTACTCAAATATGATTCCAGCTTTTGAACATTGGAAGTCGCTTGAGATTAAGTTTGATTGCCTATACACAGGCTTTTTAGGAACGCTTGAATGTGTTGATGCAACAATAAAAATTGCAACCGAAATGAAAAAATCGGGCGCGCTTATTGCTATCGACCCCGCAATGGCGGAAAATGGCAAACTCTACAAAATTTTTAATCAAGAATACTACGAGCGAATGGTTGAACTTTGCAAATTGTCAAATTTGTTTATGCCCAATTTTACAGAAGGGAAAATGCTTGCAGGGCTAAATATGCCCCTTGAACCAAACAAAGAAAATGCGAATGTGATTTTGAATATCTTAAACACAAAAGGTTTCAAGTCGGTAGTTCTAAGCGGAATTGAAGACGGCGATATGTGCGGCACGGCAACGCTTGAGAAAGGTTTGATTACATTCCAAATGAACAAAAAATTTGATATATATGTGCACGGCGCGGGCGATGTTTTATCTAGCGTTATAATCGGCGAAC
>DATESK010000030.1:0-3057 GCA_035270865.1 Clostridia bacterium
GTCAAGGAATATGACAATTGGTGTTTCTTCTGCTTAACAGAAGATGTGGAATTCTCGGCAGAATACGCATTATCCAAAAGAAAAATTGGATACGCACACAAAGCGATGTTCTATGATGAACAGCCCACCACATTCAAACAGGCTTGGCGTCAACGCGAAAGATGGTCAAAGGGCTTCTATCAAGTTTTCGGCACAAAAGCTACTCGCTTGCTCAAAGGTATGTGGAAAAACTTTGCTTGTTGGGACATTCTCACCAACATATTCCCCGCTCTTTTGATTTCTTCACTTATGATAATTGTTTATCCGATATGTATGATTATAGGTGCGGCAACAGGTGACGGAGGCAGTATTGTCGACGCCGCTATGGGACTAGCTTCTATGGTGCTTATACTATACGCTTCGATTTTTATTTTTGGAATATTTGTACTTTTAACGGAATGGAAAAACATAAAAATGCCTGCATGGAAAAAGATTTGGCATGCGTTCACATTCCCTCTCTTTATGTTCACCTACCTTCCTATCGCAATATGTGCGCTGTTTAAGAAGGTTGAATGGAAACCGATATATCACAATGCACCGCTTTCAATGCGCGACTTAGGACTTGACGATGATGTAAAAGAAGCAACATCGGTAGACACTATTGAGAATTCAGCCTCTGCTAACAAAACTGATAAAAAGTAATGCAATTTCAATTGCTACCCAAGCTAACCTAAGAGATTTAAGGAACAGCCAAAATTTCTTTTGAACAAGACTTTGAGAACAGCCTAAGCTACTTAGAACAAGACTTTGAGAACAGCCTAAGCCACTTAGAACAAGACTCGAGAACAGCTAAGCTACTTAGAACAAGACTCGAGAACAGCCTAAGCCACTTAGAACAACTTATAAGAGATTTGGAAACAACCGACAAGCTAATAAACAGCGTTTGAACAGCCAACACAGTCTACCAAACAGCTTACGAAATAAAAGTATTGCAACTATAATAGCAACAAAAAAGCACCACATTGCGCGGTGCTTTTATAATACATTCTATTAAATTCTAATTATCACTACCATTCGGTTCATTATCATTTGATTTTTCGCTAGCAGCTGTAACTGCATCAATGGCATTTTCACCTTCAACCAAACCCATCTTCATTCTTCTTTCCGCCAATTCAAGAACAACTTTCTTCTTGTTTGCGCCCACAAGTTTGTAGAAGAAAATCGGGATTGCAGCAAGTATACAACCAATTCCGGGAATTAAAACATAAGTAAAGTAAACGACATTTTCAGTTGCTGTGGTAAATTCCGTCATACCCGCATTGTAACCCGACAAAGAAATCATAATAAGTCCGCCGGCAACCGCAAGCGCAGTTGACAGTTTAATTGACAAGCTAAGCACCGCATAATGTGCACCTTCCGTGCGTTTACCCGATTTCAGCTCGTAATAGTCAACGCAATCGGCGACCATAACCATAGGTAGGAATGAGTGTGGGCCGTACATCAAGCCAATGAAGAAAAGCATTATAAGAATGGATATCAGCGAGCGAACACCACTAACAAACATTATAAAAGCAAGAAGAGTGATTGCTAAACCGTAAATCGCCATTCCGATAAAGACCTTTTTCTCTCCCCACTTTTTTGTCATAGAAGGCACAAGAGCCATACTGATAATTGAAGATACCGCACTGGTTACGCCCAAAATAACAACCGTATTTTCGCCGCCTAGAGTCATACCGAACAAATTGACATCTCCAACCAAAACAGCCGCAACTTGAAGTTGTATAGCAGTTCCGATACCGCGTCCAAAGCCCAAGATAGCCGATATAAACAACAGCATAAGCGGCTTATTGTTCTTAAGCATAACAAACATATCTTTCATTTTCACATTGCTGCTTTGATAAGGCACGCGCTCACGGTTGACGAAAAATATTAGAGAAAACAGAACGCAACCAATCAAACCTATTGCAATCGCCGAAACTATGTATTCAAACCTACCGATTGCCCCGCCCTCAGACTGCGTAAGAATGCAAACGACAGGCACGATAACAAGCGCGGTGGCGGTTCCTATACTCTTAAGAAGGTTTGCAATACCGGCGATTTTGTTTCTGTCGTCAGGCTGTGGCGAAAGCATAGCTAGCATTCCTTGCGAGGGAATATCGGCAAAAGACATTGCAATTGACCAAAGCAAGAAAGTTATAAAAATATAACAATAAAGCGCAATACCGCGGAACGGCACAACAACGAAGATAACAACAGAAAGAATAAGAAATGGCACAAGAGAAACCAAAATCCAAGGTCGAAGTTTTCCACCTTTTAGATTGCTTCTATCAATTAGACTGCCAATATATGGATCAGCAAAAGAACTTATAAGTTTTGCAACTAGCATAATAATGCCGATAATACCTAAATCCGCCGCCATAGTTTTATTGTAAAACTGCGCTTGATAGGCGTTCATATAGCCTATTACAGTTTGCAATCCAAACAAACCAAATGAGTATGCGAAAATTTCTTTAGTGGATATACCCTTCTTTTTTACTACAGCTTCACCCATATCCATTCTCCAACTTTTGTAAAGTAATGAAATTATTATACACTATACATTTTAATTTGTAACCACAAATTTGATATATTGCAGATTACTACAAATTCGGTATGCACAGATGGATAAAAAATTAGGATTTTGAAAACTTTCAAAGAACGAAACTATTTTATTTATAAATAATGCGACTTGTAAATCAAACCATGGTGTTATATAATATAATTAAATAAAACTATGGAGGCTATTTTATATGGGCAAATTAAGTAATATTTTTCCTTTTGAAAGAAGGACTGTTCCAACACCTAAAGATATGGTTAAAGACGGCAAATGCGTTTTTGGAACCTTTGATAAAGAGTTTGAAACTATGGAACTTTTGGGTATAAAAAATCCTACCGCCGCTCCTGACTTCCTAAAGAGAATTCGTCTTACCTTATGGCAAGCAACCGAAGTACATATGAAGCAAGGCGTTCTTCTCGCAGTCGTATGCGATATGGGTATTTTCGGACTTACACTAAATATCTACTACGACAAAGCCGAAA
>DATESK010000031.1:0-5757 GCA_035270865.1 Clostridia bacterium
GTATTATGTAAATTTTAATTTTTCCAAAATATACTTTGTATTTGTAATACAGTAAAATTATGGTATAATGAAAAAATGAAAACTGATATTGAAATCGCTCAAAGCGTAAAGTTACAACCGATAACAGAAATTGCGAAAAAACTCAAACTAAAATCTGAAAATCTGTTTTGTTTCGGCGAAAAAATTGCAAAAGTAAAGGCGGAAAATTACAGCGGTAAACAAGGGAAAGTTGTGCTTGTAACCGCAATAAACCCCACCCCTATGGGTGAAGGTAAAACTACTGTTGCCATAGGACTTGCCGATGCGCTAAACAAAATTGGGCAAAATGTTGCGGTTGCTTTGCGTGAACCGTCCCTAGGCCCAGTCTTTGGAGTAAAGGGCGGAGCGGCAGGCGGTGGCTATTCGCAAGTTGCGCCTATGGTGGAAATCAACTTGCATTTTACGGGCGACCTTCACGCAATAACGGCGGCAAACAATTTATTATCCGCTATGATTGATAATTCTATTTTTCAAGGAAATCCGCTGAACTTAAACCCTGACGAAATCGCATTTAAGCGTTGCTTAGATATAAACGACCGCGCGCTTAGGGAATTGACCGTCAATTCAGGCACACTTGCTTCGCCAATTTTCCATAAAGCGGAGTTTGTTATAACAGCAGCATCTGAGGTTATGGCAATATTTTGCTTGGCAAAAGATATTGACGATTTGAAAGTTCGGCTTGGTAACATCTTGATTGGCTTTACCTATGAGGGGAAAGCAGTTTATGCTAGAGAACTTCAAGCCGTGGACGCAATGACAATCATATTAAAGGACGCGATTTTGCCTAACCTCGTTCAAACACTTGAGGGAACTCCTGCATTCATACACGGAGGGCCATTTGCAAATGTAGCGCACGGCTGTAACAGCATTATTGCGACAAAAACCGCGATGTCCCTTGCTGATATTGTTGTAACTGAAGCGGGATTTGGAGCGGATTTGGGAGCGGAAAAGTTTATTGACATTAAGTGCCGAAAGGCAGACATACAACCCTCTGCAATCGTTTTGGTGGCCTCAGTTCGTGCCTTAAAGTTTAACGGCGGAATTGCTAAAACCGATTTGGGAAAAGAAAATTTGGCGGCGCTTGAGGACGGAAGCCAAAACATTGTTGCACATATTGAGAATTTGAGAAAGACGGAAATTCCTGTGGTTGTGGCGATAAACCGCTTTTCAACTGACAGCGATGCAGAACTTGACTTGCTCCGCAATATTTGTGTTCGCTACGGCGCAGAGTTTTCTATCTGTGAGTGTTTTGCTAAAGGCGGTAGCGGTGCAATAGACCTAGCAACAAAGGTGCTTAAAGTTTCAAACGGTGAAGCTAAATTAAAATTTTATTACGAACTAAAATCCGATTTTAAGACTAAGGTTGAAAGCCTTGCAAAGACTATATACGGAGCGGATAAAGTCGATTTTTCGTCCAAAGTTGATGAAAAGCTGGCTTTGTACGGTAATTTGATTGACGGATTGCCTGTTTGTGTGGCAAAAACGCAGTATTCTTTTTCTGACAATCCGACCGCGCTATGCCGTCCTACAAATTACACCTTTGTTGTAAGCGACATTGAATTTCGCAGCGGTGCGGGCTATGTGGTCGCAATAGCTGGAAATATGCTCCTTATGTTCGGACTTCCAAAAGTGCCGAATGCATCTATAATGACAATAGACAGTCGCGGTCAAATAACAGGACTGTACTAAAATATATATTTTAGAGGTGAATTATGGCAGAAGAAAAAATAGTTGATAATACGCAAGCAAAAGAAATCGATAAGGCAGAAGTAAAGCAAACCGACAGCGTACAAAGCGAAGATGTGGAAAGTGAAGTCAATGCCGAAAACTCCACAAATGCCGATGAAAAAGTAAAGCCGTCAAACCTAAAGTTTGGACAGCGTGTTAAAAACTTCTTCAAAGAATTCGGCAAATTTCTTCAGCAGGGCGATGTTATAGATTTAGCGGTAGCCTTTGTTGTCGGCGCGGCATTTCGAGCGATAGTGTCAAGTCTTGTAGCGGACATTATTATGCCTTTAGTGGCAGCAATCGGCGGCGTAAGCGTGGCAGATTTGTCTGTCGTGTTGAACTATTCCGCGGACGGCACACCTAATGTGTTAAATTACGGCTCGTTTATTCAAACAATAATTGACTTTATTATCATAGCATTTGCTATCTTTGTAGCTCTCCGCACTATGATTAAGATGCGCACGCTAGTTGACAAAAGCGCTAAATTAGTCAAGGAAAAAATTGAAGTTTTGGTTGTTAAAGATGAGAAAAAAGCAGAAAAATAGTATCAAAATAAAGTAGTAAAACTAAAAGGAAATACCTTATGTTAGAACAAAAAATTCCCTCAAAGAGCGCAATCGAAAAAGCCGTTTTGCTATCTCTTGCCAACTCTGTAAAATTAGAACGCAAACCTTTGATTTCAAAATCCATTGAAAAACACGGATTTTCTCCCGAAATCATGAAAGATAGAAGCTGTGAAAGCCTGTCAACAGAACTTAAAAGTCTTACAGGAGTAGTCCTAAACGAAATGATTTCAAAAAAAATGCTACTTAATGAAGGCAATCTATATTTTGCGCCCGAAATTGCAAATGCCGTTATTGAAGAGAATAATAACAATGTTAAGGGTGAACCAAAACCGCCAGTTAAGAAAAAGCGCAGACACAAAAAAGTAGCGGAAAAAGGCGACTTGAAAAATCCCGCGGTTGAGAACACGGTACTGCAAAAGGTTTATCCGGATACGGCACTAGGCAAGATACTTTCAGATGCCAACAAAAAATTTCTAGATTTCAAAAATAAAAAGATAGTCGAACCCAAAGATGAAAAGCAAAAAGCTGTTAAACAATCCTACATTTACAGCTTGAAAAAGTTAATAACGGTTGCTATAAACACAGCCGGCGGTGAATTTTTTGAGGAACTTTCAATGAAGTTGCTTTTGGCTTGCTACGGCGACAGCGTTGTAAAAAACGAATTGACGGGAGGTCCTGAAGATAACGGCATTGATGGTATAATAACCGTTAAAGACGATTTCGGATTTGAAGAAAAAATTTATTTTCAAGCAAAAACCAAGATAAGTGAACGGAAAAATGTTTCAATAAAGGTTGCAAGGGAACTACTGGGTGTTATGACGGCGGACAAGGTAAGCAAGGGAATTGTTATCACAAATTCCAGCTTTGTCCGTGATACAAAGATATTTGCGGCAAAAGTTCCGCATCTTGCACTTGTGGATTTGAATCAACTTTTTGATATGATGTGCAAATATTCAATCGGAATAAAGGAACAAGACGGAATTTCGAGAATTGACGATGAGCTTTTTTCCTCAATTTGACGCGCGGAATGCAAAATTGACAAATAAAGTTTATTACGGTTTTTAATTGAAAAATATGTCATCTTAGTTTATAATTATATTGCTAAGGACTGTGGCAAAAATTAAAGTGAAAAAACAGGAGGGATTATGGCAGTATTATATTGTGATACAGATTGCGAGTTATGGTTTACAAGAGCCGAAGAAGAAAAATTGGGTGTTATCGAAATGCCTTACACAATAGACGGCAAGGAATATATGTATGATTTGGGCAAGAATACGGATTTTAAGGGTTTCTTTGACAAAATGAGAGCGGGCGGCGTGCCTATTACTTCCGCGCTAAATGCCGAGAATTACAAAGAGATTTTTGAGCCGCACTTCAAAAAGGGCGAAGATATTTTGTATGTTGCGTTTTCATCGCAAATGTCGGGTACTTTCGCATCAATGGATATGGCGGTAAAAGAACTTTCCGCAAAATATCCAAGTGTAAAGTTTGTTTGTTACGATACCTTAAGTATTTCTATGGGCGCGGGTTTGATTGTGTATATGGCAGCAAAAGTATTTAACGCGAACGGTGGAAATATTGAAAAAACTGTGGAATATCTCAATGGAATCACTCAAAAGGTATGCACTTTGTTTGTTGTTGACGACCTAAAATATCTTGCTAGAGGCGGAAGAATTTCGCCAAGCAAGGCAAAAATGGCAAACCTTTTCAATGTTAAACCAATTTTGACAATATCAGCGGACGGCACGATTGATATGCTAAGCAAACAAAGTGGAAACAAAAAAGCTATGTCGTATGTTTTTTCACAGCTAGAAGAAAAATACAGAGATATTGATAACGCGCCAATAGTTTTAGTCAGCGCGGATTCAGACAACGCGGTTGAGGAGCTGAGAGCCAGAATAGCCGAGAAATTCCCTGCTGCCGAAATTTGGATTCAGCCCGTTGGACCTGTTATTGGAGCGCATTGTGGCCCTGGTACTTACGGTTTGATTTTTACTTCGACATCAAGATAGTTTGCGTTCAAAAGTATTTTTGTTACAAAGTTTTGTGGCTAGAATTTTGCAAAATCAAGATTGATAAGCTAAAGTAAAAAAGTGTTTGTTCGTTTTATAAAATTAAAATAAGATAAGATATGGCGTGTTTGGAAATTTTGTAAAGCGAAATTATGGAAATTTTGATATGTATAATAAAACATTTTCGGTTATTTTTTGGACGGTAATATGAAAAAATATTTGATGATTACTGTCGCTATGTTGTTGATATTTATTGTCCTGTTAAGTGCGTGCAGCGCGACAGGACAATATTTTTTCTTCGGCACATTTATCGACCTGCAAATTGAAGGAAACGGCGCAAGTAAAACGGAAAAGGCTGTTGCAGACGAACTAGAAAGGTTAGAAAAACTATTTTCGCCTACTATTTTAGGGAGCGATATTTGGCGTATAAATCAAGCTGCGGCAGAAGTTGCCGTCAGTGTGTCAAATGATACGATGGAAGCGCTCAAGGTTTGCAAAAGCGTGTACGAAGCAAGCGGCGGCGCTTTTGACCCCACGGTTTACCCGCTGGTCAAATTATGGAAATTTTCAGGTGATACTTACACTGGCTTGCCTCTAGCACCACCCGATATTTTGGATATTGAAGCTCTAAAGCAGTATGTCGGCTTCAATGAAATGTTGACGCTTGATTTTGATAACAACACCGTTACAAAAGCATTTGATGCAGTGCAAATCGACTTCGGCGGAGTGGCAAAAGGCTATGCCGCAAAAAAAGCCGCAGACATTGCAAGCGGGAAAAAGGCTTTGTTAAACCTCGGTGGAAACATCGTTTGTGTGGGACAAAGTTATTCTATCGGAGTTGCAAATCCGCGTGAGAGCGATAAGCCGTATTTTGGCAGTATGACTGTTGAAGACGGCTATTCCGTGTCAACATCAGGCGATTACGAGCGGTATTACGAATATGAAGGAACAAGGTATCACCACATAATAAACCCCGAAACGGGCTACCCAAACGGCATAAATCCTAGCACAAATCAAATGAACGCGGACAGATTGATTTCCGTTACGATTATATCTGATGCGCATATAGAGTGCGATGCTGTTGCCACCGCGGTGCTAATTTTAGGGAAAATTGAGGGAGAGAAACTGTTAACTGAGCTAAATCTTAAGGCAATTTTAATTGACGACAACCTCAATTACTCCGTTGTCGGTGGAATAACTTTTAACAAAAAATAAAAACATTTACGATAAATTTTATTAAAATTGACAAAAATGTGGATAAGTATAAAACGGTTAAAATTATTTTCAACAAAAAAATAATAATTTTTCTAAATAGGGAAAATGCATAAAAATACACAAAAGTGCATATTTGTTACGAAAATGTGTTGAGCCTACTGTTGAAAATTTTGACAAAATGCACAAATAAAATTACT
>DATESK010000032.1:0-3879 GCA_035270865.1 Clostridia bacterium
CCCCCTTCAAAGGCAGGCGAGTGGAAAATCAGCGTAGTCGCCCCGAATTACAAAATTGCGGAAGGTCAAGTCGTTGCCGCAAATGTTATGATAGGAGGTTAATATGAACAGCAAAACTATGAGCGTAATTTTCGCCTCGGACAATGAAAGTCACCTTAACGATTTAACCTTGCATCGCACAACTGCATCTCTGCCGTTTGGCGGAAGGTACCGTCTTATTGACTTCGTTTTGTCAAACCTTGTGTATGCTAACATAACCACAATTGGAATTATCACAAGAAATAACTACAATTCTCTTATGGACCATATCCGTATGGGCCGTGATTGGAACTTGAACAGAAAGAACAGCGGTATTGCCGTGTTCCCGCCTTTTGTGCTGAACACAGCGCACGAAATTTACAAGGGAAAAATTGAGGCGTTATATAGCCTCCGCAGTTTCCTTGAAAATGCAAAGGAAGAATATGTGCTTGTCACAAACTCTAATCTTGCATTCAATATCGATTTTGAGGATGTTGAGAATTTCCACCACGAAAACGGAGCGGATATTACGGTACTCACTCACCGCACATCTGATGTCAACCCAAGAAATTATATTATTACCGCAGACAAGAAAAACAGAATAACCGATATTCGTTTTCCGATAGCCTCAGACAGCGATGAACAGCTTACTAATCTTAATATATATTACATAAAAAAGGAACTCCTTATATCTTTGATTGATAATGCGTACGCGCACGGCTCTTACGATTTTGAAAAGGACATTTTGCAAAAAGGTTTGGACAATCTCAATGCTATGTCGTATGAGGTCAAAGGTTATGTCGCCGTTATCGACAGAATTCCTTCATATTTCAGGCATAGTATGGAACTGCTTAATATGGATGTTAGGAACGAATTGTTCTATAAGAACGCGACGATATTGACAAAAGTTAAAGACAGCGTTCCTACTAGATACCTTGAAAATGCCGTTGTCCACAATTCAATGATAGCTGACGGTTGTGTAATTGACGGCACTGTGGAAAATTCCATTCTATTCCGTAGCGTAAAGGTTCAAAAAGGCGCGGTAATTAAGAATTCAATTATTATGGAAAACGGAATGATACTGGAAAACGCAAAACTAAACTATGTCATCTCAGACAAAGATGTTTTGGTTCAGCAATCGAGAGAGCTTTCGGGCTTTGAAAGCTATCCTATCGTTATTGTAAAGGGCAAAATTGTATAATTAACTTGCTTTTGGTTACTGTTAATAATTTTAAGGGGCACACTTTGTTGTGCCCATAATTTATGAAAGGGAATAAGCTTGTGAACAGGCTTAGGCGGAAATTTCCGCTAAGGAGGGAAAAATGAAAATATTGTATGTTGCTTCAGAAGCGGGTCCGTTTATTAGGTCGGGAGGACTTGGCGATGTTGCCGCTTCGCTTCCAAAGGCTATAAAATCGCAAGGTCACGATATCCGTGTTATCATTCCATATTATAAGGAAGAGATTGCGCAATCTTACAAACAAACCATGGCATTTGTCGGCTCTACCTTTGTTGAACTTGGTTGGCGTCGTCAATATTGCGGAGTTTATGAAGCAAACTTTGAGGGCATAACCTACTACTTCATTGACAATGAATATTATTTCAAGAGGAAGGGATTGTACGGCCATTTTGATGACGGCGAACGCTTTGCTTTCTTTTCGCGAGCGGTGCTTGAGGTTTTGCCCGTGATTGATTTCTACCCCGACATTATTCACGCAAACGATTGGCAAACTGCGCTTGTACCCGCGTTTTTGGATATTTTCTATCGCTTTAGTGAGGAGTTCCAAAACATTAAAACGGTGTTTACAATTCACAATATAGAGTTCCAAGGCAAGTATGATAAGTGCATAATTGGAGATATATTAGGTGTACCCGCTTGGGCGTACTCAATTATAGAAAGCGACAATTGCGCGAATTTTATGAAAGCAGGAATCGAATCGTCTAATATTGTTACTACCGTCAGCGAAACTTATGCCGAAGAAATACTTAATCCCTTTTATTCCTACGGCTTGCACGGAATTTTAAGCGAAAGAAAATCCAAAATCCGCGGAGTTATAAACGGTATTGATACGAAGCATTACAGCCCAAAGTCTGATAAGGCATTATTTGCAAACTATACATTAAAAACGATTGCAAAAAAGCTTGAAAACAAAAAGGGACTTTGCGAAATGGTCAATCTTCCATATAAAGCCGACCGACCAGTGCTTGCAATGGTAACAAGACTAACCGAACAAAAAGGCATGGATTTGATTATGACAGTTATTGAGCAGATACTCTCTGCCGACTTGCAACTTGTCATATTAGGTAAAGGCGATTGGAAATATGAACAGGCGCTTGCTCATATCGAAGAGAACTATGCAAGCAAATTCCGCGCGATAATCAACTTTTCACCCGATATTGCCTCAAAGCTCTATGCAGGTTCGGATATGTTCCTGATGCCGTCAAAGTTTGAACCTTGCGGTCTCTCGCAAATGATTTCAATGTCGTACGGTTCTGTTCCTATCGTTAGGGAAACAGGCGGATTAAAGGACAGCGTGCTTCCATTCAATTCCGTAACGGGAGAGGGTACAGGCTTTACATTTTTGACCTACAACGCTTATGATATGTTGGATGCCGTTTGGCGCGCATTTGGCACATTTAAGGATAAGGCAAACTGGGGCAAGGTTATGGCAAATTGTATGAACGCAGACTTCAGTTGGGCAAAATCAGCAAAAAAATATGTGGATATTTATGAAAGTATTTAACGGTTTTCGTAATTACACAATATAGAAGGATAGAATATGGCTACATTTGACACTACAAGCAGAGAATTTCAAAAACAAATTGCATCCACGCTAGCGCGTTTTTTCGGCGTAAAACCTGAGGATGCGACAAAGGCTCAAATTTATCAATCAGTATGTATGGTTGTCCGTGATATGTTGACACAAACCCGTGTCGATTTCAAAAAGCAAGTTAGAGAAAGAAACGAAAAGCAAGTTTACTATATGTCAATGGAATTTTTGCTTGGTCGTTCACTTCGCAACCACATTTTTAATATGGGCATTCAAACAGAAGTTGAGAAAGCGGTTATTGATTTAGGTTTCAATATGGATGAAATCTACGCGCTTGAACCCGATGCCGGTTTAGGAAACGGCGGACTGGGCAGACTGGCGGCGGCATATATGGATTCATTGACTTCACTAGGTTATGCGGCAAGCGGCTTTTCGATTATGTACGACTACGGCATTTTTAAGCAAGTTATTGTTGATGGCTGGCAGCTTGAGCAACCCGATGAATGGCTTAAAATGGGCGGTGTTTGGCTGAATCCGCGAATGGAAGACATTTATGAAGTCAATTTCAGCGGCACGGTGGAAGAAAACTGGGAAGAGGGCAAACTTAAGGTGTCCGTGAAAAATCCTATGACGGTTTTGGCTGTTCCTTACGACCTAAATGTGTCGGGCTATGACACTCAAGCGGTAAACAGACTTAGATTGTGGTCTTCAAAAGCGCCTATGGATTTCGATATGAATATGTTCTCCAAGGGTGAGTATGTCAAAGCAATGGCGGCTAAAGCTATGGCGGAAAGTATTTCCAAAGTGCTGTATCCTGCAGACGACCATTTCGAGGGCAAATCTCTGCGCTTAAAACAGCAGTATTTCTTTGTTTCCGCATCCATTCAAAGCATAATAAAACGACATTTGAAAACCAATCCGAATTTGGACAATTTGTCGGAATGTGTTGCTATACATATCAATGATACGCACCCGACTCTTTGTATCCCTGAACTTATGCGTATTCTGCTTGATAAATACGACTATTCGTGGGAACAAGCGTGGGAAATCACGACTGCTACCATATCTTATACAAACCATACTGTGATGG
>DATESK010000033.1:0-2566 GCA_035270865.1 Clostridia bacterium
CCATAAAGTGAATTGACTATTCCATTGTAGCTTTCCACTTTGCCATCTTGCTCGCGTATCGCTTCCATACATTTATTTACCAAATTCTCATCGTAACTTTGCGCGTGCAAAAAATCTTTTGTTACAACCGTGATTTTGTCATCTCTTAACTCACCGAAATTTATGGCAACAGGATTAACAAAAAAGTCTTTTTCATTATTATGGTGACAAACAAATTCCTCTGCGCCGCCATGCCCTGCATTCTCTGCAGCAAGCGCTACAAAAACAATTTTACAATCATCTGGAATAAGTCCGTTATGAACTAGGTATTTAACTGCGGCAAGCGCGGTCGCGACTCCCATTCCGTTGTTTTCTTTGACCTTGTTTTTTGAAAGTGAAATGTAACCCGACAAAGCAACGATTGCTATTGTGCATAACACAAAAGGAAGCACCGTTAAAACAACAATTTGGGCTACCGTGTGTGGCTTAATACTCATTTTTAATATGCAGAAAACAATGAAAATAACTGCGCTTAAAACCGCTCCAAGTAACACTTTGGGCATTATATGCGCTTTTATTTTGAAGTTGTTTCCAAGCGGACTATCATAATTGCAAGAAACTATAAGCGTCTGCTTTACCTCACTCTTTGGCACAAGCTCCGCTACGACATTATAAGAAATTTTCTTTGGATACAATTTTTCAAACCACGGAAAACCTACAAGTAGGGACAAAATTATTACTGTACCGACAGTAAATAATAAAAACACTACCAAAGTGATAATGACTCCGGCAATGTCTTTTGCGGCAAAAGAAATAAGATATAAAATCAAACACAAGGCGTAAAAACCGCCTAAAATAACAAAACTCCCCCGTCCACGCAACATACGGCTGTCAAAGGGTTCAAGCCGACAGGCCGCATTAAGGGAGTCTTGCGCTATTTCCCGAATAATTCTCGCACCGCGCTTTTCGCCCCAACCGCCTGCTATCCGCGCCGTGTGCGTGTTCATCTTTTTCGTTGCGGATTCAATAAAATCATAAGCACTTGCGACATCTTCCGCTTTGACTGGTCCGCTTTCAGCTTTTTGCGCAAAAAACAATTCAGCTTCTATTGCCGAATGCTCGTCATATTCTTCTTTATACGCTAAAGAGGCAGTGATTATCTCATCAGCGTATTGAGAAGTTTCCTCAGTTTGCTTGTTCAAGTCAGCATAGGAGGTGTCTTCCTGCTTATTTTCAGCCACATTGTCTGTGTTCTTTCTACGCGCCTCAATTTCAGCTTCGGCTAGTTTTTTTTCTAATAACTTTTTCTCTAGCTCCAAAGCTTTTTTTTCGAGTTCGCGCTCTTGTTTTTTTTCGTTTTTATTTCTCATAATTCCTATTCGTAAAACAATAAATCTTCATAGTTAGGATAAGGCCAAACACTCTTGTCGCAAATAAGCTGTAATTTGTCAACTACCTCACGCAAGCAATTTATGGCAGGCACGACTAAATCACGATAACTTACCGCCTTTTCGCGCACTTCGTCTGTTGCGCTTGATTTTTCTGTTGCGGTTTCAAGGTCGGCAATGCGTTCATTCATTATTATTAACAAACTATCTATTTTTTGTACCGCCTTAAGCTGAACAGAACCAAAATCACCTAGCTTTTTTAGACTATCATTCGCAACCGCGAGTTTGCCTTCATAGCGCATAATCGCTGGTAGCAACTGAGTTTTTGCAATACTAAGCGCGGTTAGCGCCTCAATATGCAAAGTCTTTGAATAGTCTTCAAGGTAAATCTCGTGACGGCATATCACTTCTTTTTCAGTCAGCACGCCGTTTCTCTCCAGCATCTGTATGACTTCGGGGCGTAGCATCGCATTTAGCGCATCAACACAGTTGGTGAGATTGATAAGTCCGCGTTTTTCAGCCTCAATCTGCCATTCCTTAGAATAGTTGTTGCCGTTAAAAATTATTCTGCGGTACTTTTTAATATATTTCAAAATAACGGTAGAAATTATATGCTCAAAATCGCTGTCTTCATCGTGCGACACCGCATACTCAATTTCATCGCTTATTCGGCGGAGCATTTCTGCGGTTATTGTGTTCAAAACTATATTCGCCGTGGCTAAGGTCTGCGAAGAACCTACCATACGGAACTCAAACTTGTTACCCGTAAAGGCAAAGGGAGATGTGCGGTTTCGGTCGCTGACATCCTTTTTAAGACGAGGAGTGTTCGGCACTCCCATTTTTAGATATTCTCTTATCCTCTTAATGCCTTGAGCGCCGTTTTCGAGGTTTTCAAACATATCAACAAGCGCATTACCGACATACACGGATATAATCGCAGGAGGCGCTTCGTGCGCTCCTATACGGAGGTCGTTGCCTGCACTTGCGGTGCTCATACGGAGTAAATCCTGATACTCGTCAACTCCGCCTATGACTGCAAGTAAGAACAGCAAGAACACACGGTTACTTTCAGGCGTACTACCCGGCTCTAAAAGGTTTGTTCCGTCATCGGTTGAGAGCGACCAGTTGTTGTGCTTTCCGCTTCCGTTTACGCCCGCAAAAGGCTTCTCGTGAAGCAAGCAGGTTAAGTTATGATGATT
>DATESK010000034.1:0-4203 GCA_035270865.1 Clostridia bacterium
ACTCTACGCCGAGTGCTAGCGCATTCTCGACAAATAAAAAGCTCGCCCCCAAATCGAACAGCAATTTATGTTTCGCCGTTTCAATATAAAGGCTTAGTCCGTGTTCGAAGCCCAATCTTTTATTATTCGATACATTATCAACCAAACTGACTATTCTCATAAATCACCTTTCTTTTGCAATATTTCAATTACACGAGCATAAACAAATTTGATTGCATTTCCGCTGGGGCAATCCATTTCAACAATGCTTTTACCACTATTAGTTGCGGCGACAGCTGCGCTATCATATGGAATTCTTCCCGCATAAGCTATATCATTATCAGCGCAAAAAACTTCTATCTTTTCGGTATTAAAAAGATTTGTATCATATTTATTGACGCAAACAGCTATTTCCGTTCCAAAATAACGGGCAGTTTTTATGATCCTTTCCATATCGCTTATACCCGAAACCGACGGTTCCGCAACGATGAGGGCCATATCCACTCCCGAAAGCGAAGCGATAACGGGACAGCCTATTCCCGGCGAACCGTCTATTATTGCTAAGCAAACTTCTTTTGCATTCGCTATCAACTGCTTTTTTACTTCGGCAACCAATTTCCCGGATGTTCCGCTTCCCATTTTAAGCTTTGCGGTTGAAAAAACCGAATCATCCTTATAAAGATAAAGCTCTCCTGCTACCGCTTCTTTTAATGATACGGCATGCGCCGGGCAAACAAACCCACATACACCGCAGCCTTCACAAGCGTTAACCTCAACAAAATAACCATTATTATAACTAATTGCTCCAAATCTGCAATTTGTTTGACATAAGCCGCATCCCATACATAAATTTGTATCAATATGAGCTTTCGGCAAGCCATAATAATCTTTCTTTATCGGCATATCTTTATGACGCGTTATAAGGTGAAGATTCGGTGCGTCCACATCGCAATCGGCATATGCCTTCGCGTTGTTCAATTTTATAAATGCTCCCGCAACGGTCGTTTTCCCGGTTCCGCCTTTGCCGCTTAAAATTAATAATTGTTTCATTCGACAGCCTCCTTAACCTTAGTAAGAAGGGAATAAAATAGTTCTTTATTCTTATAATTTTCTCTTACGGCAATTTTTCCGTTGGAGTTCAGCTCTCCCAGTTCCATATCAAACGGAATTTTAACAAGAATTTCAATACTTTTTTCTTTGCAGAATTCTTCGGACGGGTTGTGTCCGTCTGTGCATTTATTAAGGACAACTCCACAAGGCTTATCAAAAAGCCTTACCAATTCATAAACCATCGCAAGATTGTGCGCACCAAATATTGTCGGCTCGGCGACCAAGATACAGTAATCCGCATCTTTTATGCTTTCCATAACAATACATGCGCTGCCGGGCGGACAATCAATAAATACATATCCCGATTTGTCTTTGATATATTCAAGGATATTTTTGATAATCGGGATTCCCGACGCTTCTCCTGTATTCATCATTCCGCCGACCGTCTTAACTTGGTCAGATACGCCTATATTTACGATACCCACCATTTTTTCCGTTTCGGTAATCGCCTTAACCGAACAAACCAGCGCGCACCCTCCGCAGGAATGACAGATTTCCTTAAACAGCATAACTTTTTTACCGAAAGCCAGAGCGTTAAATTTACAAAAATTTACGCACTCCTTGCATCCTGTGCAAAGTTCATGGTTAACCTTAGGAATCAAAACCGAAACAGCCTTTTCTTCACAAATTTGCGGATTAAAGTAAAGATGCCCGTTTGGTTCTTCCACATCGCAATCCACATAGTAAGAGTTTGCCTCGGCAGTGGCAAGGTTTACGCTTACTAGTGTTTTCCCTGTTCCGCCTTTTCCGCTTAAAACAGCTATTTTTTTATTTGTTCCCATGATTATGAAATCCCGGATGTATGTCGGCTAAAATATCAAGCTGATTTTTTTCGTATGCCTTTATGTTTTCCTCTGCGGTACCGACAATATTTTTATATACTTTGATATCTCCGTCAATTAAAACCTTAGCGGCATTTTCGCCGTATCTTGGCGCGATTATTACCTTTACCGATTGATCGACAAGCATTTGGGCGGCTTTAATCCCCGCTCCTCCTGCGCTTTGTGCGGCAAGATTATCTAAAAAAACGCTAGACTTTTCAGCCGTATCATATATTAAAAAGTATGGTGTTCTTCCAAAGGATGGACATATTTCAGACTTTATATCTTTATCATTTACTGGTAATGCAATTCTCATATTAAGCTCCTTTATTTCGAATTTTTATAGTTTTTTATAACATTCCGTAAAGCGGAAACTCCAATATTGGAGCAATGTTCTTTCATTTCGGGCAAGCCTCCGAGCGCAGTTGAAACATCCTCACCGGAAATTCTTTCGGCTGCGTCCAAGCATTTACCTTTTGCCAAAACAGATGTCATGCTGGCGGACGCTATAGCCGCGCAACAGCCGAAAACCAAATAACTGATTTCCTTTATTATATTTTTATCTACTTTTATAAACATCATTAACGAGTCCCCGCAGGAAGGATCTCCGTATGCCCCCATCGCATCGGCATCCGGCATACTGCCCACATTTTGTGGACACATAAAATGCTCCATCGTCTTATCTGTATATTCCATTATTTATCTTCTTCTATCGTATTTAATCCGAATTGGTGCCTTCTGCATCCCATTCCTCCGCAATGCCCTCCGCGCCCGTCGCAAAGCATATATTCTCCGCCTTCTATTAGTAAAATCTTCCCGTTTACAAGTGAATCGGCAATCTTTTTTCTTGCGGTATCATATATTCCTTGAACTGTTGTACGCGCTATATTCATTTGTTCAGAGCATTCTTCTTGTTTCATTCCCTCTAAATCAATGAGTCTAATGGTCTCATATTCATCAACCGACATAACAACGCACTCATCATTAAATTCACCATTAAGCGGTCCAAAACGGTTGATTTCAGGAAGGCTACAAACCTTTCTCCATTTTTTTGGTCTTGCCATAATTACACCTCTTAAGTAAAAGCAAGCATAGGGCGTCCCCTTGGTTCCTTTTTGTTTTCCGTTATTTATTTAATTGCTTGTTAATAGCTTCTAGCCTTGCTTCCAATACGGCTTTCTGCTCCGTCAACGCTTCTTTCGAATCCGCATATACGGGACTAATTACTCTTCTGCAATTTAACCCGCGACCTAAACCCAAGCCTCTTCCGTATAAGGTTCTGTTTCCGTTGACGCACACGCCCAATCCTCGACCTGTCATTGCACCCTGTCCCAAAGGACCTTTACCATCTCTACCCGGCATAATGAATACCTCCTTTATTGTTTATGACATATGTCAATTATTATTATACGCAGTTTCTGACAAATGTCAATAACTTTTATCAAAAATATTTAAATAACAAAAAAATCCCCATACACGCCGTTAGCACATATGGGGATTGCTTGCTTAATGTGTTCTTTCACGGTTAATCCGCAGTTGTAGCATATTTCTATTTCTTCGGGAACGGTGGCTTTTATTTCTATTACAAGGCTTCTTAATATTGTTTTGCTGAATGTGTCAATCTTTTTGCCGATATTGAGGATGATTATTGTCCTCTTGCACTTTTTAGTTATCGAGATTTCAACTGTTTGAATTCCTGTTTGAAAAAAGTATGGAAATCAAAAAATCGCAAAATCAAAATTTTAATCAAGTTTTTTCAAAATACGCACAACAAGCGACAAAAACGACAGGTTTTACTCCTGCCGCCGTTGTTTTATATTGTATGTTTTATTTGCTCATCTTTTTATAATTTAGAGGTTCAAGCCCCTTATTCTACACTTAAACCCCTAAATTCGCTTTGACCTCGGTGCCATCTTTGAATATGAATGTTATGTCGTCGCGGTTATATACTCGCACTACCTCTATTAGCTTGCTGAAAACGTCGCGGTCAAATTCTGTTTGTGCTTGTTCGCTCTGTAAAAGGTCGGAAATCATTTTGCGCCGTGCCACGCTTAGTGCGCCCGTGCTCTGCGCCTCCTCCAAATCGTCCCGCTCTGCAAACAAAGCGTCGAGTGCTTCCATAACCTTGCGGCTCTCGGCGTTGTATTCGTCCGTGTCAATCTCGCGCCGTGTACGCTGTTTGTTTAGGTCAATCATCTGCGCCTGCAAGCGTTCAATGTTTGCATCCACTGTCGCTATCTCGTCTGCCGTGCCCGTGCCGTCGCCCGATTCAAACATCGCCTCTGCAATGCTT
>DATESK010000035.1:0-2023 GCA_035270865.1 Clostridia bacterium
TGATAGTGGTCGGCAACAAGTCCTGATACAGTATTTTCTTCAAAATAACGGTAAAAATCGCGCGCGTATCCTGTTAGTGTGGTTTCAATTTTTTCATCAATCTTATCAAAATTTTGCGATTGAACTTTGTCTTGACATTGATTGAATGTGCGCCATTCAAGCAACTTTTTCTTTGTTATCATTCGCCATAATGCTGAAGTAAAACCATATAACGCGATAAACGCATTGTAAGGCAACATAATAGCTTCACAAACTATACTAAAAACTAGTTTAATCAAATTTAGTAAAATATACCCTAGTTTTTGATTGTAAATTGAAAAAATAATGAATATAGCGGAAAACGCAAAAGGCAAAATAAATATTGCGCTTGTAAGAATTGCAATAGGCGCACTAAATGTTGCAATCGCTAATATAAACAAAGCAAAAAGAGTAATTGCGGATAACGGACTTAAGCCGTTTATTAACATTATCAATCTATAAAAAGCCGAAATTTTTAACTTTCTGGAAAAAACAAAAGGTAAATTTTGCGTATCCCCTCTATTCCAACGCATTTTTCGACTTAAATTCGACTTGAAACAGTCGGGCGCGTCTTCAAAAACGAAATCAGACAAACTTCCGCTTTTCAATATTGCGCCTTCCAAAACATCGTGGCTTAAAATTCTGTTTTCGGGAAGTTTTCCGTAAATTTTTTGCATATAGCTGTCAAGCTTAAAAATTCCTTTTCCACAAAATAATGCTTTACCCAAAAGGTTAAAATGCAAATCGGAATAACCGCAGTAAAGTTCCCTGCCACCCGATTGTATAAAGCGTTTTGAATACCTTGTATGAACAGAATTTAGGTTTATTCTGCATTGATAAGCAAGCAAATCGTAATTTTTATTGAGCGGATGAAGCATAGAGCAAACCGCTTCGCAAATTGAATGAGGTTCAATCACACTGTCATCATCAAGTAAAACTACATATTCGGGTTTTTGAGGTGCAAACGAAATATAAGAAAATGCGGAATAATCATTCATAGATAGTGCCTTGCAAAGCACCTCAATTGCGCCCCGCTTACGCTCTTGAGCGCGAAATTTTCCGTTGCTTAATACTTTTTTACGAATAAAAAAATTAAGATTGTTGTAAACCTTAAGCACTTCGCAGATTTTTTTATCGTTTTCACTTTCTTCGGTATCTGATGGCTTTGTGTCAATCAGTAGTGCAAAAGTAATATTTTTATCTTCGTTTAACGCTTTCGTATTATTAAATTTATAAACGATGTCGTCAATATCATTTTCACTACCTATAAATTCCGACACAACAACAAGCGTACGCGCCGTGTCAGGCAGGGTTTCGTAGTTCATCTTAAAAACATTTCGCGGTTTTATAAAAAGTTTAATTATTCGGTTTAGAAACTCAAAGCAAACAGGCATAAGCGCGAATAAAGACAACAGCGCGACAAAAACGCTACTAACAACCTTGAGATAAGTAAACGCAGCTAAAACACCTATTCCAGCGGTTAAGGCAAGCAACAACAAAATGTATGATGTCACATAGCAAATTTCCGCAACTCTCTTGCCTTTTATTTTATTAGCTTTGCCAACTATACCTTTAGTTATAAAGTCCTCAACAAGCTTTGGTTGCTCAAACAGCAATTCGCCAAAATGCACGCCTACTTGTTTAGCAAGCTCTATTAGTTTTTTGGCATACAAAACTTCGTTTATGTTCATAGAATCAGATTCTTGTGAAATTTGTTCCAAATAGGCATTTCGCGTAATTGTGCACATATTCTTGAAATCTAAATCTAAGTCTAAAAATTCAAGCGGTTTGTAAACTGAAACAAAATTCAGCTCCGAAACACGGTGCAAAGATGTAACGCAAGCGCTTATGGAGCGTGTGAAATCAACGGCCACGGTATTCATCAAAAACTTGAGTTTAGAAGAACAATCGAAGCCTTCTTCTTTTCCTAAGAAATAGCGGAATAATGAAGATACCAAAAAAGATTTTGAAGCATTATTTTTTGAAATTGCCAACTGTCTTAGTT
>DATESK010000036.1:0-2455 GCA_035270865.1 Clostridia bacterium
GCTATCACGGGCTACCCGTTGCAATCTAGACAAACGCTTCAACTGCACAGCTCTAAAGTGAACTTCATTCTTGCTCCTGCGGACGCTTCCAGCCTTGTCGTCCTCTCTGTTGCATTGCACAAAAACTACTCTCTTTGTCATTGCCTTTCTTTATATAACTAAATATTACCAAATAATAAACTTATAGTCAACAAAAGAAATGGCATTTTTTTTCAAAGTTTACAAACCCGCAATAATTTGGTATTTTTATATTCAAATTCAATAAAAAAAGCGTATTATGATAAGTAAAAAGCGAATAAATAAAAACTATCTCATTTTGAATCAAACTTAAACATACATAGGACAATTCAAAAAATTGTGCTAAGTTCAAGGAAAAAATTGTACTACGGTATTAAATCAAAGAAACTATCATTTGGATTTAAGGTGGCAAAAATTTCGGGAATTTCGCCTACAATTAAGTTTTCGCATATCAATATCTCAGTTTTAACAGATACCGTAGGTTCATCAATAGGCGTTATTATTGCTATGTCTGCAAATACCTCAATATAAATTTGGTGAACGGTTTGGTTTATGCCTGCGGTAACGAATTTTGAAACAAAATCACAAGACGCCGAACCTATTGGAACGGCTTTTATTGTTACTTCGGGTCCAAAGCCAGTTAATAGAGCTATACCCGTGAAAGTTCCAAAGGCGATATTGATTTCTTGAACTCCTAGCCCGTCAAGGAGTTTTTGCGCGGTATTTTTTACTTCTATTGCAATTCTGTTGATATTGGGTGAATTTGCTTTTATCATCATTATTCTGCCGTTTGCATCGTTTAGAACTTCAAACAAGTCATCATATGTAACGCTGTATTTAATAGCTTGCGTAACAGAATCATTGAGCGCGTTTGTTCCAATTGAACGCACTCTGTTTATGCTGCTGTTCATAACTACTGGAACAACATTTTTCTTAAAATAAACTGCTCCTAAAACAAAAACGAGTATAAAGATAGTCAAAACAGCTACCGCTTTAATCAACTTAGACTTATTAGCATATCTTTTCCTCATAGCAATAGAATATGCAAAAATTTAGCTTGATGTGTTAAAATAGCTAATTTTAATAATTAGCTACATCTTTTTTGTTTTAGATTTGAAAATTAAGGCAAACAAAAATCCAAAGAAAATTGCTGCCGATAAACCGCCTGCGACTGCCGTCATACCACCTGAAACTGCTCCCAAAATTCCGCCTTCGCTAACGCCCTTTAGAGCGCCTTTAGCAAGTGATGCGCCAAAACCCATTATCGGGACGGTAACACCTGCCTTTCCAAACTCCTCCATATAGGGAAATGCTCCAACAACTTGAAGGACTACGCCTGCAAGCAAAAACAGAACAAGTATTCTTGCAGAGGTCATTCGTGTTTTATTTATGAGAATTTGTCCTATGAGGCAAACTAAACCGCCGACAGCAAAAACTTTAAGATAAGTTAAAAATATTTCCATTTTTTACTCCATTTTGATTCTCTGCGCCTTGTCATATCACCTACAACTAAAATCCACTTATATCTGATTTTGTTTCAATTTCTTATAAAGTATTATATATTCGATGTGTTTATAGAATACTTTGCTATAAAAATAACGAGCGTTTCATATTTTTTAGGTTTCTCAATCATCCGTTTTTGATTTCAAAGGATTCAAACGAAACCGCATGCGCGATTGCAGGTATAGTCTCCTTTTGCAATGGCGTATCTTTATTTAGTAGCGCTCCTGTTGGAACTAATAAAACTTTTTTTAGTTCGCCGCGCATAAGTTTGTTAAGATAATGAGAATTAAAAGCCGTTGATGAACAACCCGCGCCCGAACCTCCTTGTTTGCATTTTTGATTATCCGTGTAATATATCGAACCGCAATCCTCATAATATTCAGGCAAAGTGTAGCCCTCATCTTCCAAAATCAAACTCAACATTTTTTTGCCGAATATTCCTAAATCGCCTGTTAATATTGCATCATAATATGAAGGCGCGCGCCCTGTTTCTTTGAAATGCGTAATAAGCGTATCTGCTGCGGCTGGAGCCATTGCTGAACCCATATCCGTTTCGTCATCAAGTCCCATATCAATAACTCGTCCAAGTGTCGCAGAGGTAACTCTTACTTCAAACGAATTTAATTTATCAATATTTTGGGCATTTTCTTTTGCACTTGCCACATTTGACTTTGTTCCGTTATCATATTTATCATTTGTGCGGTTTTGCAAATCTATCCTTGATTTTGATGACAATATTGTGCATCCCGAACCCGTAACTGTCCATTGAGAGGTCGGCGTTCTTTGATTTCCTAATTCCAAAGGTGAGCGATATTGCCGTTCCGCTGAGGAAAAGTGACTACTTGTTGAACAAGATATCGTCTCAAAAACACCGCTATTCAAAAAAAGTGAAGCTATAGCGATAGCTTCGCCAAATGTCGAACAAGCATTATAT
>DATESK010000037.1:0-6845 GCA_035270865.1 Clostridia bacterium
CCTGCCAAATTTATTCCGAAGTTGGTGTTAAGAGAACGCATTGTCATATCGCCGCCAAAGGAACGCATTAAACCGTCAAAGGCTTGCATTACGGGCAGGTCGATACTTTTTGTTAGTATAGGTAAATTGTAAGATCCAAAATCAATGCCCGCAATTGAACCCACTTTAGCTAAAGTAACGCTGTCAAGCACCTCGTTCATATGGTTTGGCATTTCGGTGATGGAATAGCCAAACAATGGCGAAATGTCAATTCCGTATAGATCGGCGGGGATAGGCAAGCCGTACTTATCCATCAACTGTTGCACGGTTATAGTGGTAATGTTTGATAATGTTGTATAAAGATCCTTGCCTAAATCGAGCAGGGTTTTATTCATAATCTCTTCGTTGTCGAGAGGAATATCCACATTTAATGTGCTTTCGACATCCTTAAGAGTATATGACGAGACGATAACATAGACCGTGCCGGCAATTGCGCCAAGGAACACGATAACACCTGTTATCATACCAAGAACGAAGATGAAAAAACTTCTACAACCGCTATTTCTTTTTACTGGAGCAGACATTTTATTACCTCACTAAATCATGTTAGGCATAATACTATGCCACGAATAATTGCAAAAATATTGTTAAAATCGGGTTGTTCACAAAAATCCAACTGCACAATTGCGAGCTTTTTACCATATCGATTGCTGGAGCAAGCAATGGTTTATCTGCAAACATACCTATAATCGCAAGTGCAAAAAGCACAAATGCGCCGGAATAGACAACGGAAATCACCGCGCCCATAAATTTATCAAGTCCTTTATGGCGCAGACCGTTATGCGTTAATTTGTCCCACAAGGAATTGATGATTTTGAAAAAAATCTTAAGCAGTATCATCATAGCGATGAACACAATTATGTAGCCCAAAATGTAAGTCATATTAGGGACTAAAATTTCGGACAATGACATTCCGCCCTCGGGAGGAATGACTTTGGGCGCAACTTTTTCTATTGCTAAGCCTAATGCTTTGTTGCTTACCGCATTCGCCAAAGGAACAGCAGTTGTGCTTCCTGCAGGATAAATGACGGGCTTGCTATCCACAAAAAACACTTCGCAATTGAAAGCATCGCCCCAGGAATCTGCCCAGCCGTCAATTGCCTTGTTAAACTCTTGACCGACGGGAGCTTTCAAAAGCGGTTCGGTGGCAAGACCTGAAAGATAGAAACTGCCAAGAATGATGACCAAAGAAAAGAAGAAGCCGTAAAGAGATTTACCTAAACCGCGGATAGTGCAGCCTAAAAAAACCAGCGCACATAATCCTATAAGCGCATAGTCTGCATAATTTAATGTCGCGGAAAGAATGTAGCTAAACATATTGCCCCTTCTAAACCTTTTGTTTGTATAAATATTATAACAACATATTATATGTTTTGCAATATAAAAGTTTATTCCAATAAATAGGAGTAAAGAAATTATTGAACAAAAACGAAAAAATAAACAAAGAAGCGATGTTGATTTAATATATTATGCCGCAAAGTTTGTATAATGAAGTCGCAAAAAAAACAGATGGAAAACAAAAGCGAAACAGATAGAGAGTGAAGTCAAAAAGCGAAGCAGTTTGAATGTTTAGAACCGCAAAAAATTTGTAATATGAAAAGACGGGCGCGGCGGTGGGTTTTAACAGCTGTGATTTTGGCAATAATGGGTGCGAGGATTAAACTATGATACCTGTTATTGTCTGTTTTGGAACAAAAAATGTGAGTGGCGACAGTCTTGCCCCCGAAGTTGGAAGCATACTTAAAAACAAGTTCAAAATGCCTATGTTCATATATGGCGACCTTGAGCATCCTATTGATGCAGTTCACGCAAAGGAAGCGATTACACATATAAAAGAGGTTCACGGAAACAGCATAATTATTGCCGTGGATGCTTGCGTTGGAAAGAAAGAAGATATAGGAAAAATCCGCGTGAGACAGGGTGGCGTTCGTCCCGCGGAGGCACTAAACAAGAAAATCGGCGCATTTGGAGACATAGGAGTTTTGGGTATTATTGCCGAGGCAAACGACAATCCACTCATGGGACTTATGACCGTATCACCGCTTAAAGTGTCGAAATTAGCAAATAAAATAGCGATTTTGTTAAAACACGCAGTTGAGGAAATGCGGTTTGCATAGCCATGATTGTGCATATATTTTTTTGATTTTTCCATTCTCAAAAATAAACAAACTATTCGTTGACTTTTACACTTTGAAATTGATATAATAATATAACATATTTATTGGGTTTGCGCATTATATTGAGTCGTTTTGACCAATAGCGAAAGCTGACGCGACTCAAACACTTAACGATATGAGGCGGAAACGCCTTTCGGAGGAAGCGTGAATTCTAGCGGAAGAAAAACACTACTAATATCGGCAATCATAATTATGGTTATAATGGCAATAGTGCTTGCCACAACCTTGAATGCGGTACCAGAAATTCCATTTGACGGAGCTGAAACCAGTCTTGTAGAAAAACTAAAAGCAAACGAGATTGCCACACTCTACATTGACGGAAACTATAAAGTAAAAATTGAATACCGTGTCAGCACCCTTCGCGGTGAGGATGCGTTTTGCTATATTGATGACAGAGAAAAATTCATCGAAACATACAATTCCATTTATACTGCAAATCCCGGACTTGCCAAAGCGGAACTGAGGTATAACAATCCCTCAACTTCAAGTACGCTTATGTCAATGATTATTCCCCTCATCTCCATTGTGCTGCTTTTGATATTCTTTGTGTTTTTGTTCAAGCAGTCCTCGGGCGGAAATAACAAGGCGTTATCATTTGGAAAAACAAAAGCGAACCTTGCTCAAAATATCAAGGTGCGTTTTGCCGATGTCGCAGGAGCGGAAGAAGAAAAAGCCGAACTTCAAGAGATTGTCGATTTCCTAAAGGACAGCAAAAGATTTATTGAAATGGGCGCGAGAATTCCAAAAGGCGTACTTCTTGTAGGCCCTCCAGGAACAGGGAAAACTTTGTTTGCAAAAGCGGTTGCAGGAGAGGCAAGCGTGCCGTTCTTCTCAATCAGCGGTTCGGACTTTGTGGAAATGTTCGTAGGCGTAGGCGCATCCCGCGTTAGAGATTTGTTCGAGCAGGCAAAAAAAGTTATGCCTTGCATAGTTTTCATTGATGAAATTGACGCAGTCGGCAGACAAAGAGGCGCAGGCCTTGGCGGCGGTAATGATGAAAGAGAACAGACCTTGAACCAGTTGCTTGTGCAAATGGACGGTTTTGATACGCACGACAGCATTATAATAATGGCGGCGACAAACCGCTCGGACATTTTAGACCCCGCTTTACTTAGACCGGGCAGATTTGATCGTCAAATTTATGTTAATATTCCCGATGTTAAGGGTAGAGAGGCAATTTTTAGAGTACATTCAAGAAACAAGCCGCTATCACCCGATATAAACTTCAAAAGCTTAGCGAGATTGACCGCAGGCTTTACAGGCGCTGATATTGAAAACCTATTGAATGAAGCGGCAATCTTTGCCGTTAGAGATAGCAGAAAACTTATCAATATGCACGACATAGCCGAAGCTATCAACAAAGTTATTGCAGGCCCAGCTAAAAAGAGCCGTCTTGTTACCGAAACCGACAAACGAATAACCGCATATCATGAAAGTGGACACGCAATTGCCGCGCGTATGTTTAAGTATTGCGACGAAGTTCACGAAGTATCAATAATCCCCCGCGGAATGGCGGCGGGATACACGATTACATTGCCCGAAAACGACGACAGCCATATTTCTTTTAATAAGTTGAACGACACAATCGCTATGATGCTTGCAGGACGAGCTGCCGAAGAAATTGTCATTCACGATATTTCCACAGGCGCGTCTAACGACATACAGCGTGCTTCATCTATCGCAAGGAAAATGGTTACGGAATGGGGTATGTCAAAGAAAATCGGCAATATGTACCTAGGCGCTTCACAAGAAGTTTTCCTCGGCCGTGATTATCAAACACAGCTGACTTACAGCGAAAAGACTGCTTCTCAAATTGACGAAGAGGTTCGCACGATTATGGAAGACAACTATCAGCGTGCACTAACAATATTAAGAGAAAACCGCACGGTTTTGGATAAAATGGTTAAGGTGCTTTACGAAAAAGAAACGATTTATGCACACGAAGTAGATATGCTCTTTGAAGGTAAGGAAGTTAAGGATATAATTGCGCTTGATAACAGCGATGTAGGCACGAACGCAAGATTTTTTGAAACGAAAAAGAAAGCGGTTTCTGATGTAGAAGAGAAAGTAAAGAACGCAGAAAGTCCCCTTCACATTGAAGAGAAAGAGAAACCCACAGCTGTTAAGAGTGAGGTTGTCACAAAGAAAGCGACGACTGCAAAGACCGCAGACGGTGTAAAAAAAGAAAAGACCGCAAAGCCGACAGAGGGCGCAAAGCAAGAAAAAGCTAAAACTACTGAAAAAAAGAAAACCGCAAAATCCGATGAAGAAAAATAAGCGGTAAAATCCGAAACTTAAAGGGCGAGGACAAACATATGACGGTGCGCGAGGAATTAAAATTGGATTTGAAAGCGGCTATGGACAAAGATCCTGCTGCAAAAAGCAAGTGGCTTGTCAAACATACTTATTCAGGTTATAAGGCGTTGACTGGCTACCGCTATGCGCATTGGTTTTATGAGCGCGGACATTTCACGATAGCGGAATTGATTTCGGCGCATACAAAGCGTAAAACGGGTGTGGAAATTCACCCTGCGGCGAAAATAGGAATTTCTGCATTCATTGACCACGGCACGGGAATAGTAATAGGTGAAACGGCAGAAATTGGCACAAACTGTGTGCTTTATCAAGGCGTAACTTTGGGCGGTACAGGCAAAGATACGGGCAAACGCCACCCCACACTTGGGAATAATGTTATGGTTTCGGCAGGCGCAAAAGTGCTTGGACCCCTAACTATTGGTGACGGCTCGAAAATTGGCGCGGGTAGCGTGGTGCTGAAAAATGTTCCTCCCTACTGCACCGTAGTGGGAGTCCCCGGACGCATAGTAAAGCAAGACGGCGAACGCATTGCGGATATGGATCAAATTTTACTTCCCGATCCTATTATGGAAGAATTCAAACGCTTAAACTCTAGGCTCTATGAACTTGAAAAGAAACTTGGTGTTCACGCTTGCCGTTATTCTTTGACTGTTGACGAGGTTAACGAACTAACTGACGAGGCGGAAAAGCACGATTAAACTTTGCAAAATTCGATATAGAAAGGGCAAACGAAACTTATAAATTTATGCCACGCAATTAGCAGTTTTACAAAATAAGTTTACAAAAATATAAGGATTAAGTAATGAAAGTTTACAATACTCTAACACGCAAAAAAGAAAAATTCGTACCACTCTCAAACGAGGCGGTAACGATGTATTCTTGCGGCCCGACAGTCTATAATTTTGCGCATATAGGAAATATGCGCACCTACATATTTATGGACTTGCTACGCCGCGCGCTGAAATATGAAAATTTCCGTCTTAAAGGCGTTATGAATATAACCGATGTCGGACATCTGCAGTCCGATGCTGACGAAGGCGAAGATAAAATGGAAAGGGCGGCAAAGGCGCAAAACAAATCGCCTTACGAAATAGCCGAATTTTACACCAATGTTTTCTTTGAGGATTTGGACAAACTCAATATTGAAAAACCCGAAATTATTGCTAAAGCAACCGAACATATTGACGATATGATAAACTATGTCGTTGAGCTTCATAAGGCGGGGTATGCTTATGAAACATCTGACGGCATATATTTTGATATAAGCAAATTCCCAAAATACGGACAATTATCACGCATAAAACTTGATGAGCAAATGGCGGGGGCGCGCGTTGAGGAAAACACCGAAAAGCGCAATCACCAAGATTTCGCGCTTTGGAAAAAAGCAGAACCTACGCACATTATGCAATGGCAAAGTCCGTGGGGTATGGGCTATCCCGGTTGGCATATAGAATGTTCCGCAATGAGCACAAAATATCTTGGAAAGATATTTGATATGCACACGGGCGGTGTTGACCATATTCCAATTCACCACGAAAACGAAATCGCGCAAAATGAAGCATTGACTGGCAAAAAGTCCGTGAACTACTGGATGCACGGCGAATTTATGCTCGTTGACGGCGGCAAAATGTCGAAGTCGCTCGGCAATGTCTACACGGTAAGCCAACTTATGAATATGGGTTACGACCCTATGGTTTTCAGATACTTTTGTTTGAACGCGCATTACCGTAAAAAATTGAATTTTACTTTTGAAGGAATGGACGCTTGCAAAAAGGCGTACAACAGATTGCTTGCCGCGCTTTACTTGCACAAAGTATCGGCAGAGTCTGCGTTGCCTGAAAAACTTGAAAAGTACGAAAAAGAATTTTATGAGGCGATAGACGACGATTTGAATGTTCCGCTTGCGCTGGGAATTTTATTCACAATGACAAAGGAAAATCCTAGCAAGGACTATTTTGAACTCGCGCTTAAGTTTGACAATGTTTTTGGACTAAGACTTGACAACGCAGGGCCTTATCAAGAAGAGGAACTAAAGGAAGAAATCCCGACAGAAGTTTCCGAACTCGTCAACGCAAGAGCAACCGCTAAAACAAATAAAGACTGGGCAAAAGCGGATGAGTACAGGGCGAGAATAACCGAACTTGGCTATGCGATAAAAGATACCAAAGATGGAACGGTTTTAACAAAGATATAAAATCAAGACAGTACATTTATTAGAAACAAAACTTAAATAAGCAACAAACAAAAGTAAGAAACAAAACTTAAATAAGTAACAAACAAAAGTAAGAAACAAAACTTAAATAAGTAACAAAC
>DATESK010000038.1:0-5552 GCA_035270865.1 Clostridia bacterium
ACAAGATAATCTGCGATGTCGGAATAAAAGGGATCGCCTAAGCAGTAGTAGGGATGTTCTTCGTACGCTTCATTTTCATAAACGCAAAGCATAGGGTAGAAGTTGCCGAGATTGACGGTGGTTTTGGTGACACCCATACGACCGGTACAAGCGGGAAGTGTTACTGTAAAGCAAATTTCCACATTGACGGATTTATTCGCCTCAAGCGCGTTGATAGGAACGACAAGCAAGTTGCAGTCTTCACCGCCTATTGTGAATTCGGTTTCTAAATTCTCAATTTTTACGCTGGAAATTTCGATACCGCCATAATTTAAGCCGTTGTAGTAAACCGATGCCATCTCCTGCGCAGTAAAAGGCGAGTATTTTGCATCTTTGCGAAATGCAGACGGTGCAAGGTGGAATTTAAGCTCGCTTAGAGTTTCGCCCTCGCGGTTTATGTAACAAAGCTCCTCACGACACACGAGCGTATTCTTTGTATCGTCAAAGGTTGCGGTAATATCATAGAGCGACAAAATATCGCCGTTGACATTTTGAGATTTGTTGCACGCGGCAAATACTGTAACCGATAAAGTTAGTATCAGCACAGCCACAAGCGCAAGTATTGTTGAACGAGTTTTAAATAGTTTCTTTTTCATAGTCATTTTTTTGAATTGAGTGTCAGCTCCACAAGTTTTCCGGCGTGTCTTGCTCTTTCCACAACGGGAGTGGTTATGACTTCGCCTTCCTTTACGATAAGTTCGCGGTTAAAAGAGAAAATTGTCTTTGTAACGAGCCTACCTAGCAAAAAACTATAATTGCTTATAATTCGAAACGGATTGTGCATTTCGTTTAACGCAAACTTCCTTGTGCCTTGCGTTACACGGTTTTCGGGAGTGATGTTTAGTTCATTTTGGGCGGTGTTGTTATTAACTTCCGTCGATGATTGATTTGAATTGTCAATAGCGGGCGGACTTTCATCATTATCGGCGCTATTTTCAAAACTCTGCGCCTGCACATTTATTGGTATGTTATCGTTTTCAAGTACAAGAGATTGTTTCAATCTTTCACTTTTTATCGCTTGCGCTAAACTTATTGGTTCGGTGACAGGATAGTTATCTTCAAATTCGGAAGAGGAATCATCGTCATATTCTTCGTCTAAAATCTTCACGCTTATATCGTCATTTTTTGGATACTTAATTTTTTTAGAAATGTACTTAACAATTTTGGGGGAACGCTTGCCTTTAGTTAGCACAATATTGTCCCCGAAAGTTATAATTTTGCTGGTCGAAATGCGTTCTTTGTTAATAAGCAACGCTGTGCAGATGAACTCATCATCAAGTTCTAAATCGCTTACCGTACCTAAAAGTTTACCGTCAGTTGTAAAAACTTCTTGACCTAAAGGTGCGAGAGTATAGTGCGAACAATCTATATCAGCAAATTGTTTGATACATAAATCATTTATTAAAACATTCGCGTCTTCGCCCGAATACTCAATTTTTTTTGGCGCGACAACTTGTTTATATTCATCGCCCAGCACAAAATATTCCAGTTTCTTAGATTTTTTATGCAGTAGTCCGCCAGTTATTTTGCTCTCTAATTTTGCTTCAAAAAGCAACAATAGTGGTTTCAACACAAAAGCAGTAAGGTTTGGCATAAAATACCTCCTGCAATGAGTTTATGAAGCATTTGTTTTCAATATGCAGTTTAACAAATCATTTTGGCAGTTTTAACTATATTTATTTGAATTTTCAAGGTCATATTGAGCATTTTACAGTCATAAAATTGACTTAAAAAGATACCATTTGTGCACCGTGTTATCCACATTAAAGGTCTAAATTGTGGATAACTTTGTGGACAAGTGTGCATTTTTATACATTCGTGTATATTTTCGACAAAATATTATAAAAAAGGTAAAACGCTAATGTTAGTAATAAAAAAAACAATGTTGCTTAGTGCGCTTTTAATGGTTATTGCCATAATATTTTTCTCCGTGGTGGTTCCCTACACTATTATTACTGTCTTTATTCCTAAACCTACTTATTCATTTGTTATCGATCCGGGACACGGAGGAATTGACGGCGGAGTAATGGGTAAAGTTACGGGAATATACGAAAGAGAATTGAATTTGTCTGTTTCCGAAAAACTTGCCGATTATTTTGTTAACTCGGGATATGGCGTGATAATGACAAGGAAAAATAAATACGGACTTTATAATCCTACTCAAGTAAACAATTTTAAGCGCGCCGATATGGAAAAACGCGCCGAAATAATAAATGAAGCCAATGCCACGGCAGTCATTTCCATACATATGAACAACTTTCCGTCAGCGGCGCGGCGCGGAGCGCAAGTTTTTTTTAATCGAAAAAGTGAAAGTTCGGTATTGTTGGGAAAATCGGTGCAGGCAACCCTTAATGAAGCGATAAATATAGTGCATTCAGGCAGAGAGTACAGCGCGTTACACGGAGATTACTTTATAACAAAGTGTTCTAACACTCCCACTATCATTGTGGAATGCGGTTTTTTGTCTAATCCGCTTGATGAAAAATTGCTTGTTGATGAAAAATTTCAAATGGAACTTGCCTATCACATTTTTAGCGGTGTGATGTCTTATGTGCTGACTGCCTAGAATTGCGGAATGAAGTCTTATGAGCTGACTGCCTAGAATTGCAGTATTATGTGCTGACTGTGTAATTGTGCGCAAACTTTGATTTCAAAATAAATAAACGCCGTTTCAAGTTGATGGCGTTTATTTTACATCTTGCATAGTTGATTTCTTATTATTTAATTAACATACTGCTTAAATTAAACATACTGCTAATAACTAAAATTAAACATATTGCTAATAGCTTAAATTAAAAATACTGCTTAAATTTCGGGATATTCCTTAAAGATTTCAAGGTCAAAACGAATAAGGCGGACAAGCAGTTTAAGAGCATCCTCTTCGGGCAATTTGCCGTACTTTTTTTGAATGATTTTCCAAAGAGCGTAGCAATTCAAAAAATCGTACCAAAAAAATGATTCATCCTGCAATTTGAAAATCTCAAATTCCGCATAAGACTCATAGCGGTTGCTAGATTGCAGAATTTTTATAAGGTCTTGTACTTCGGCGTTATTATCATAATTTGCGTGGATAAACTGAAGCATATATTTCTTGACTTCTTTTGAAAAGGTTAGAACTCCCTGCTTCGCATTTGCAACATCCTTAAGTATTGGGGCAATTTCCAAGTCTTTTTCATATTTAGGCAAAATCTTTTGACAGCGGAAAGAATAAGCATTAGTCATAAAAAGCACCTCAAATTTAGATTCTTATATTATATCAAATAATGTCGTAAATTTCAAGTGAATAAGAAAATGAGCCGAACTTTGCCTAATTTTTTTGATTTTTTGCAGAAAATATCGCTAATACTATCGTGAATTTAGTAGACAAGCAAATGTATAAGTCTGCTTCAATATCTTGAAATTTCCCAAAAATTAGCAAGTAATCAAAAGCATAGCCGCTTTATTGCCTCAACATAAATTTCATACATCAACTTAAATTGGTCAAGGGGCAACCTTTCGTCAGGGCAATGAATAGGGAGAGGATGCTTTGGGAAAACGGGCCCGAATGCCACGCCAACTGGGAGTGCGCGGGCATAAGTTCCGCCGCCTATTGTCAACGGTTCTGCGTCCTCTTTTGCGATGTCATTGTAGGTGGAAAGCAAAGTTTCCACTAAAAAGTGATGTTTATCGACATAAAGCGGCAAATGAAAGTGCGTTTTTGTGATTTCCGCGTTCTTAAATTGGTCTGAAAGTTTTATGCGGATAGTGTCTTCGGAAATGCTTGAGGGATATCGTATATCAACAACGATTTCCATCAATTTTTCGGCGCAGAGAACCTCGGTGTTGGTTTTGAATTTTCCGCTTATGTTTTCCACGGTTTTTACTGTTCCCACATTAAGAATTAGTGCGCTGTCAAGGTCGTTTCCTTGCTTTAGTCCTACTCCTTGTCCAAAGCTATCGGCAAAGGAAATGGAAAGTTTAGAAAACAAGGGGTCTAATTCTTTGAGAAGGTCAAACATCTTTACTATTGCATTTTCGCCCTCGTAAGCGTGAGCGGCGTGCGCCGCCTTGCCCGTTGTTTCGTATTGACTTCCGTTTAGCGTGGCACTACATAGCGCAGGCACGACATTAGGGCGGTCTCCACCTGAAATTTCAACGCCATTTGGCATAGGAAAGCTAAGTTTGAAATTCACAATACCTTTTTCGCAGTTAATAACGGGAAAATCCGCATCGGGAGAAAAGCCTATAGAAGGCATTTTTTCGTGCTTTAGGTAGTGGTCTATGCAACCCCAACCGCTCTCTTCATTAGAGCCGAATATAATCCGTATTTTTTTCTTTGGGGACAAAATATCTGCTGTTTCTTTTATTGCATATAGGCAGGCGAGAATGGGAGCTTTGTCGTCTAATGCTCCTCTGCCATAGATAATATTGTCTTTGACTTCGCCGTATGGATTAGTCGTCCAGTTTTTGCCTATTGGAACGGTATCGAGATGACCTAAAATTCCAAACACTTCGCCATCGCCAAAATCGGCATATCCCACATATCCGTCAAGATTTTTAGTTTTGAAACCTAAACCTTCTGCTAAGCCAAGCACAAAGTCCAAAGCCTGTCTATTTCCCTCGCCAAACGGCGCGCCTTCTTTAGCCTCGCCTTGCACCGTATCTATTGCAAGTAGCGACATTGTGTTTTTGAGCAGCGTATCAAAATACTTCATTTTGCACCTCAAAGCTATTGTTTTTTTTCCACTTTCATTGTAAACTATATATTAATTAATTACAAATTAAACCTAAAAACAGACAAAAATTTTACTTAGGAGAAAAGCTTGGGCAACATACATGACGGACATCGAGACAGAATGCGTGAGCGTATCATTAAAAGCGGATTGTACAGTTTGGAGTATCACGAGATTTTGGAGTACATACTGTTCTGCTTTGTACCGATGAGAGACACGAACGAAATCGCGCATAACCTCATTAAACAATTCGGTTCTTTTGCCGGAGTGCTTAACGCCAGTCCCGAAGAACTTATGTCTGTGGGCAGGGTTACCAAAACTGCCGCTGTTTTTATAAGTAGTATTCCTGATTTATGCAGAAAATATAAAGAGAGTTACGATACCGCAAAGGTGAGCCTTAAAGGCCGCGATGAAGTCAAGGAATATCTTAAAAACTATTTCTTATGCCGTGCCAAAGAGGCGGTTGTTGTCGCATCTTTAGATACCCACAATAAACTTATAGGCGTTTTTGAGTTGGCAGAGGGCTGGGCAGATAGCGTGAATTGCGCAGCACGAGAGGTTGTGGATGTCGCTTTGCGCACGAACGCATCATCCGTTATCGTTGCTCACAATCACCCCTCAGGAACCGCCGTACCATCTAATGATGACTATTTTTTGACCAACGCAATAGCCTGCGCGCTTGAACTTATTGGAATAAACTTTTTTGACCATATTATATATGCAATGGACAGCGTCTATTCCTTTGAAGCAAACGGACTGTTTGAACGATACAGCAAAAATTTGAAAACCATGTTAAAAGAC
>DATESK010000039.1:0-2278 GCA_035270865.1 Clostridia bacterium
TTCAAGATTTGACAAATTTTATTGTCAAATTTTTCGCAAAAAGATTTAGTTTTGCAAAAACAGCAAAAAAATTCATAGAAATTCGATGTCTTTTGCAAATTATTGATGTATTTTATCGGTATAAAACGCTAAAAAATTTACAAATTTAGACTGAGAATTATATTGTTTTTCCAATTTTTGTTGCGCAATTTTATTGCGCGCGTACGCAAGGAAATAATTAAATAGTATTGACTTTTGACAATTTTGAATATAAGATAGTAGATGAGAAGATAGCTACTCAAGCTCTCGCGCGTAGGAGTGTGTATATGAAAAAGAAGTTCTCTCTAATTTTAGTCTTACTTTTGCTGGTCACTTTGGTGATCGCTATGGTTGCGTGTAACACAACGCCACCAACACCGATAACCGTTGAAATTGACGAAACGCCAAAGGCCACTAACTCTGTTGCCAAAGCATATGCTTGGGAACGCATTTACGATGGTATGAAAGCGGTCGGCGCTCCCGACAGCACTTTCATAAATTTCGATACCGCATTTTACTTTACATATCAGCGAAACGGTGTCGGAAGCATCTTCTATTTGCGTGCTAAAGGTTCAATCGACATTTACGATGACACCAAAAGCAAACTTTCCATTGAAATTGGCGAAGATAAAGACGGAGCGGGAACGGCAAGCGTTGAGGACCTGCTTTTCGGCATTTATTATACATATTCAAACGAACTCGGGGGCGGATTGTTATACGCGGACATGACGGCTCTTGCAGGCGGAAAAAAGGTTATGAAAGTAACCGATTTGAGTTTGAGTCAGTTTGCCAATGTTTTGAGCAAAACGATGAGCAAACTCAATCTTTCAACCACGATAGAAGATTTGCTGAACAAGGAACTTCTCGGCAACTCAATCGTCACATGGATTTCCAGCGTTTTGTTTGGCGAGTGCCAAATTTTTGATAACGGCAACGGTCAAGAAACCGTTAATGTAACCCTTGATATAACAGATTTACTCGGCATAGCACTTGGCGCGGCAGATTCATTCCTCGCAGGTTATTCCGATGTTTTGATTGCAGTCCGTGATGCCACGGGCATTGATTTGACCGATTTGCGCGCGCTTATTCCCGCCGCAACAGGAAGTTTCAGCGTTGTTTTGCAAAATAATGTTTTCAAATCTATGGACTTCGGTTTGGACATTTACTACCCCGATATTAAAAATCCTAACGAAATAGTTTCCATTGACCTAGGCGTTGGCAAACTTGAAATAGGCGTTGTGCCTGATGTTGAATTCCCGACTATTCCCGAGGAAAATCTCGTACCTTTCTCATTCACGACCTTGAGCCTTGATGTTCAGGCTTTTGTTACCACGACTAAAACTTCAATCACGATTTCAGGAATTGAAGACGCATTTGGTACCCTCTTGACTTCGCTTTTAGCATCGGTTTCCAACACCGCGCTTGCTAATATGCCAATAAATTTCAATACGGCAACCTACGCAATAGATTTGAAACTCCGTGCCGAACTTGACCTTACTAACAATGACAACACTAACATTCTTTGCGAATTGTACGGCGGAGAAGCGAAAACTTTACGCGCAGGCATTTATTACATAGGAATTGACGACACCCTCTATGTTGACCTTTCGGGCATACTTGGCGAAGGTGCGCGTTACAAAATTGATGAACTTGACATCGTTGACCTCATTTGGACATCGCTAAATAACCTAATTGACGGTATAGGCGCGGAAGCGTCAGGCACGGCGGCAATGACACCGGCGCAAAAAGTTGCAACATTCCTTGCATCGTACACAGAAACAGACATTGAAAACCTCAATGCTTATGTTGAAAATCTCATCACAAGCGGACAGGTTACCCAACAAGTTCAGCTTTCGGGCACAGGCGAAGCTTCTACGGCGGCGGTTGATTTGGCTTCACTTATCACTTCCGTACTTTCTAGCATTAAAATCACCAAAGGCGAGGGACTTTTATCAATAGACCGTATCACGATGATGCTTTCTAAAGATGTGTTGACTACTATCATCGGAATGTTCTCTGACGGCGCGGAACTTCCCATTGAATTCATAAATGTCGAATACGAATCCGAAGGCTTCCTGCTTGGCAAAACACTTTCTCTTGATGTGGACTTTGACGGAATACTTGAAGGTTTCAGCGCACACCTTGCAGTTGGCATAACTTACGGAAGTTTAGGAAACGCGGAAGATGAGGCTTCAATGCGCTCAACTCTTGCAGGCGTTTCAAGAGTAAAGAATACCTACCTTGACTTTGCCGAAGGCGG
>DATESK010000040.1:0-5990 GCA_035270865.1 Clostridia bacterium
ATTTAACAAAGTAGTTGGGAGGGAATATGAGATTATTAGTAAATCAAAAATTATTTTCTGTGGGCGATAAATTTAGCATAAGCGATGAAGCTGGTCGTCCTTGGTTTCAAGTTGAAGGTCAATTCTTTTCAGTTGGTAAAAAACTATGGCTGAAAGATATGTCGGGGAATGAGATATTTTTCTTGAAACAGCGTCTTTTTTCAATTACCGGGAAATGGGAAATTCAGCGTGGCGGTCAAATTATCGGCACAAGCAAAGCAAAAGTTTTTCACCTGCCATTTTCTCGTTCGCACACCTTTGAAGGAGAATTTGGCAAGTACAAAATCAAAGGTTCATCCTTTGCATTCAACTTCAAAGTGTTAGACTTAAACAACGGCGGAACACAGATAGGCACAATCAGCAAAAAGATTTTGAAGATTGCTGATACATATGTGATTGATATTGTGGATGAGAAAACCGATCCTGCAATAGTTGTCGCTGGCGCGCTTATTATTGATGCTGTTCACCACAAAAAGCACTAAAACTTACTTGAAAAACTATTTGTAGTAAAATGAAAAGATAAATGAAAACCCTCACAAATGTGAGGGTTTTATTTTTGAAATTTTAGATCAAAGATTGAAACATTCAAGCAAACTGGAATCAATCAATATCACAATAAACCAAACAATTCAAACTGCAATCAAAATCAAATCGCATTAATCATACTAGCAATCAATCAAACCATCACTTAATTGCATCAGCATTTGGTTCATCCGCAGTTTTATCACTTACTTTGCGCGGACGGAAATTCCATTTTTCTTTTAGCGCGATAATAAGGATTATAATTCCGACAACGGCCACCGCGCCAACAATACACCAAACCAAAACCAAGGATATGCTGCTGCCTGCTTTAGCTCTTTCCCACATAGCGATTACTGCATCATTGTTTTTGCCAAAGTCGTGCATAATGCCTAAGGTGTCATTCACAACAGGGTAACGGCGCGTATCGCTGAAATAGTCTTCCACTTCGTATTCGCACTCAATTATAATGTCCAAAACATCAGAGTTCTCAAGAAACAAATCTTTGCTCACAGCTGAGGTGTAGCCAATTTCCATAGCGTTGCAAATTGCGTTTTCAGGAGCGCACATAAAGTCAATAAACATAAGCGCGGCTAGTTTGTTTTTAGCAACAGTAGGAATTGCCCAACCGTCAAACCAAATATTTGCGCCAACTTCGGGTACATAATAATCTAAGTTTATATCAACAAGCTCCGCTTCTTCAATAGCCCACAAAGCATCGCCGCTCCAAGCTAAGTCAACATAAGCGGTTTGAGCAATCATATCGTCTTTGCCAAAGTCAACTTCATAGCCTGAGATATACTGTCTTTGCTCTGTTAAAACCTCTTCTGCTTTTGTTAGCATTACGGCGTCAACGCAGTTGATAAGCTCTTGAACGGATAATGTTTCGTATCCTTCAGGGAGCAAATCGTATTCTAACATATACAACACCGCTGCTACATAGGTATCGCGGACGGAATCTTTGACAAGCATTTTGTTTATAATGCTTTCATTTCCCGACTTGTTCCAAAGCAATCCCCAACCACTTTCTAAATCTGTTTCGGTTACTATGTCGGAATTATAAAGAAGTCCTAGTGTTCCCCACATATAAGGCAACATATAATCAGTCATATTTGCAGTTGTGCCGTTATAGGAAACGCTTCCAAATTGCTCGCTGATTTTTTCCGTGATAGTAGGTTCAATGTTTTCTAAATTATCAAATGCTAAATCGGCAAAGTCATACTCGCTTAGCAAAGAAGTTTTTAGTTCGCTAAGGTTTTGAATAAGGCCGTACGACATAAGCCTTTCGACAGCGTATTCAGAGGGGCAGATAAGATCAACCGCCGCATCGCCTTGCACCATTTTCGTCATCATAGTTTCGTTGGTTTCAAAGGTTGTGTACACGATTTCCAAATCGAAACCTGTAACAGATGTGTAGTATGCGGAAAATTCATCGAGCAGAGCAGAATCTATATAATCCTCCCAGTTGTAAACCACAAGTTTTGTTGTGGTTGATTTATTAGAACCGCAGGCGGAAAACACTGGAAGCATAATCAAGACTAAAAAGATTACCGCAATAAATAATACAGCTTTAGATTTCATATTTTTTTGCCTCCTTTTGTTTTCTAATTTTAACAAGATTAACGGAAAGAACCAAGATAAGCACTATTACAAAAATAATTGAGAATACTGCGTACCAAAATGGTTCAAGACCTTGCACTCTCGCATCTGAGTAAATATAGGTTGAGAGGGTATTGATACCGGTTGACGCGCCCTTGTTTATTTGGGTAATAATAAAATCGTCAAGCGATAGGGTGAACGCCAGCACTCCGCCCGCAATAATACCCGGGGTTATTATTGGGAAAATAACCTTAAACAATGCTTTTGAGGGGCTTGCGCCAAGGTCGAGTGCCGCTTCATAAATGTTGTTATCCATACTCTCAAGTTTGGGAAGAACCGACAGGACGACATAGGGCGTGCAGAAAGCAATATGTGCTATGATTAAGCGTAGGTATCCTTCAGGGAAAGCAAAAGTAACGAAAAATACCATAAAGCTGACTGCCATAACAATTTCCGAATTTATGATAGGGAATTGGTTGACCTCTTCAACAACGCGGCGGCTTTTTTTGCCTAAGTTGTAGATTCCGATTGCAGAAAAGCTTCCAATTATAACCGCAAACACGGTGGATATCGTTGCGATAAGGAATGTGTTGCCTATGGCTTTTGCAAGAGCGCCCGACTTTTCGCCTGTAAAGATTGAGGTGTAGGCTTCAAACGAGAATCCGTTTGCAAATGAAAAGTTTGAGCTATTTGAAAACGAATAAATAATTATTAAAGCGATAGGGGCATAGAGAATCGCCAGTATTATTAGAAGATAAAACTTCTCAAAAAATTTCTTTACCATAATGACCTCGCGGTGTTCTCTTTATGAAATCTGTTCATAAGGAAATTTGATATGAGAACGAATATCAGCATAACCAGCGACATAATACTTCCAACGCCGTAAAGTCCTTGTTCAAACTTCATTTGGATACTGTCGCCAAACAGGAAGATTGTGCCGTTTGAAAGCAATTGACTGATTGCGAATGTAGAGATTGTGGGAATAAACACCATTGTTATGCCTGACAATATACCTGGTAGAGATAAAGGAAGTACTGTTCTAATTAGTGTTTGCGTGCCGTCTGCCCCTAAGTCTTGAGATGCTTCAAGCAGGTTTTTATCGATACTTGAAATGGTAGTGTGAAGTGGTAGAATCATAAACGGTAGGTAGTTGTAGACCATTCCAAAAAGCACAGTTTCCATACCTAGTTCGATGCCCATAGCGACAAAAATCGACTTTGTGGCAAGTGTGCGGATAAGGAAGTTCACCCACATAGGCAGAACATAGAGCAAAACCAAAATTTTGCCTGAGTTGTATTTTGACAATAGATAGGCAACAGGGTAACCAATCAAGAGGCAGATAACCGTTGTTATCACGCCTACCAAAAGCGAGTTGGCAAGTACCACTAAGCTTGATTTTTCCGTGAAGAAAATGCGGAAGTTATCGAGCGTTAAGTTCTTATCGCCGTCTAAAAATGCGTTGACTAGAATAAGCAGCAGAGGTATGACTACAAACAGTAAAAGAAACAGAATGTAGGGATAGCTGAAAACGCGCCTTGTCAACTTAAAGTTTTTCAGTTTAGTTAACATTTTGCGTGGTTACCTCCTCGGCTTTTTCTTCAATTTTTTCAATATTTATCTTGCTGGGCGCGATACGGATTCCCACGCGGTCGCCCTTTAGCCAATCGTCATCGGTGTCGATAAAGAAATCGTAATACATATCGGTGCGGACAATACATTGATAATAACTGCCCTTGTAAATAGTATTGACTACTGTGCCTTCGATTGTTCCGTCTGCAGGGTCGTCCATTATTTCAATATCTTCAAAGCCAACAGAAACTTTAACATTTGTGCCTGCTTCAAGGTCGCTAACGCAATCAAATACGCCCTCGCAAATTTCCACTTTGTTAACATCAAGCATGGTAGTTATAATTTCGTTTGTAATACGCGACTTGTGCATAATGTGCAAATCAAAAGGTTTGATATAAAGTCCTATAGTGTCGCCCTCTTTAACGGCAGAAGTGTCGTGAACAACAAGTTCATTACCGTTTGCCATAACCACAATTTGGTAGTGGTCGCCCTTGAAAACGCAAGAAACAACTTCGGCAACCAGCAATGCTTTTTCGCTGCCTAGCTTTACTATGCGGAAATCTTCGGGACGGATAATAACATCAATAGGTTCGTTCTTTTTGAAGTCGCGGTCAACACATTCAAAGACTGTATCGCAAAACTCAACTTTATAGTCTTCAAGCATCGTTCCCGACAAAATGTTGCTTTCGCCGATAAAGTCTGCAACGAATGCGTTTGCGGGTTCATCATAAATTTTTTCGGGAGTGGCAATTTGTTGTATAACGCCGTTTCTCATAATGACGATTGTGTCGCTCATCGTGAGGGCTTCCTCTTGGTCGTGCGTAACATAAATAAAGGTGATGCCCAGCTTGTTATGCATCTCCATAAGTTCAAGTTGCATATCCTTTCTCATCTTAAGGTCAAGCGCGCCTAACGGCTCATCTAAAAGCAAAATTTGAGGTTCATTGACAAGGGCGCGAGCGATTGCTACACGCTGTTGTTGTCCGCCTGATAAACTGGAAACATTTCTATGTTCGTAATCGGAAAGGTCGACCATCTTTAGCGCATCTTCCACTTTGTTGGTGATTTCTTGCTTTGTAAGATGACGGTATTGCTGAAGCGTTTCGCCTTTGTTGTTAACTTTTGTGCCGTTCTCAATCATTTTTAGCTTCAAGCCAAAGGCTATATTGCTGTAAACATTAAGATGCGGGAACAAAGCGTATTTTTGGAAAACGGTGTTGACCTTTCTAAGATGCGGAGGAATGGTTGTAATATCCTTGCCGTCAAAAAATATTTTTCCGCTTGTTGGCAGTTCAAAACCTGCGAGCATACGGAGTGTGGTTGTTTTTCCGCAACCTGACGGACCGAGTAGGGTAACAAACTCACCGCGCTTGATTACAAGGCTCATATTCTTTACAGCTTCCTTGCCCTCGTAAACCTTTGTTACATTTTTTAGTTCAATAATGTTCGGACTGCTTTTTGTCATTTTGCTCTCCCTAAGGATTTGTGTTTTATTTATTTAATTGTGGTTTACACATTTATTTATTTAAGACGGTATAACTAAGGTAAGACATACATTTTTCAATCCGCATTTGTTAAATGCTAGAATGTGGGCGGGGATGAAACCCAAATAAGTTTTGCTGTCTTGTTTGTGGGATTTTCCAAAAAGTGTTCTTTCTTGCTTTCAAAATAGAACGCTTCGCCCTTTTTCACTTTGTAGGACTTTTTGCCAAGGTATAAAATAATATTTCCTTCCAAAACGAAGCCGAATTCTTCACCTTCGTGAGGCATATCCTTTGAAAGTTTAGTGGTGGGGCGGATTTCAACAATAATTGGCTCCATTTCGTTTTTTTGGCTGTTTGGCACAAGCCAAACGATTTTTTCTTCCTCTGTCAACTTCTCAAAAAAATCATTTTCGGTAAACACAACCTGTTCGTCTTTTTCATCAGAGAAAAAAGCCGATAAATTTGTGCCTAAAGCAGAAAGAATGTCAATAAGCGTTGCAATTGAGGGTGAGGTAAGTTCATTTTCAAGTTGTGAAATGTAACCCTTCGTTAGGTCGCAACGGTCGGCAAGCTCTTCTTGAGTTAAACTGCATTGAAGTCTAAGCTGTTTGATTTTTGCTCCTATTTCCATTTTTTGCCTCTCTTTTGCGTTTTGTAGATTTTTTTGACTTTTTAACAAGTTCGTTTTTACTAAACTTTGTGTTTAACAAGTAAAGTAAGCACTAAGTCAAAAGTTTACATTCACTAAACAATAGAATGAATTATAGCAAAATGCAGAAT
>DATESK010000041.1:0-12785 GCA_035270865.1 Clostridia bacterium
AAAAACAAAAATGTAATAGAAATAATACATAGAATTAAAGCAAGAAGAATTGAATTATTGATTTGTCATAAACTAAAGATTATGCAAAGTAGGCAAATTGTCAAGCTAGCAAATTTTAATTCTTTTGAGGAGGAAGTTATGAGTATAGTATTAACTAAAGAAAATTTTGACACTACAATCGAAAACAGTGCAAAACCCGTGTTGGTTGATTTTTGGGCAACCTGGTGCGGTCCTTGCAAAATGCTTGGTCCTATTATCGAAGAAATTTCTGTTGACTACAAGGATAAGGCCGTTGTCGCGAAGCTAAATGTTGATGACGAAGGCGAAATAGCCGAAAAATTTGGGATAATGTCAATTCCTTCGGTGCTTATCTTCAAAAACGGACAGCTTGTTGAGAAAATGATAGGGTTTAGGAAAAAAGAGCAAATTGCCGCGATTATCGACAAATATCTGTAAACTAGTTTGAGGGAGAAATCCCTCAAATTTTATTATATATTTAATTTAATTCAAAAACAAAAATTTTTATATACAGGAGAAAAATATGGTAGACTTGAAAACTATTGCCGCTGTTGACCCTGAAGTTTATGAATCTATGGTGGGCGAGCTTGAAAGAGAGCAAAATAATTTGGAACTAATAGCAAGCGAAAACATCGTATCTCCCGCAGTTATGGCGGCAGCAGGTTCATTTTTCACGAATAAGTATGCCGAAGGATATCCTGACAAACGCTATTACAATGGTTGCGAATTCGTTGATGTTGCTGAAAAACTAGCGATAGCGCGCGCAAAAGAACTTTTCCATTGCGACCATGTCAATGTTCAACCTCACAGCGGAACAAACGCCAATATGGCAGTTTATTACGCAATGCTAAAACCCGGCGACACAATTTTGGGAATGTCCCTTGCTGACGGCGGTCATTTAACACATGGCGCAAAAGTTTCACTTTCCGGAAAACTGTTCAATTCCGTGCAGTACGGCGTTGATGCAAAGACCGGCTACATTGATTATGACGAAGTGCAAAGACTTGCAAAAGAATGTAAACCCAAAATGATAGTTGCAGGCGCGTCCGCATATCCCCGCGAATTTGATTTCCCCCGTTTGCGCGCAATAGCAGACGAAGTTGGAGCATACCTTATGGTTGATATTGCACATATCGCAGGACTTGTCGCAACGGGACTTCATTCAACACCAGTTCCTTATGCGGATTTTGTTACGACAACAACGCACAAAACGCTGAGAGGACCTCGCGGCGGAATGATAATGTGCAAAGAACAATACGCGCAACTCATAGATAAAGCCATTTTCCCCGCATCGCAAGGCGGTCCGTTTATGCACATTATCGCGGCAAAAGCAGTTGCATTCAAGGAAGCGTTAACTCCCGAATTTAAGGCATACCAACTCCAAGTCAAAAATAACGCTAAAACTCTTGCGGACACACTTACCGCGCGTGGCGTAAAACTCGTGTCGGGTGGAACGGATAACCATCTTATGCTACTTAACCTTATAGGAACAGGCGTAACAGGCAAACATCTTGCTGAACTTTTGGACGAGGCAAATATTACTGTCAACAAAAACGCAGTTCCCAACGACCCCGAAAAACCTTTTATAACAAGCGGTATAAGAATTGGTACACCTGCCGTTACAACTAGAGGTATGGTTGAAGAAGATATGGTTGAAATCGGTAATATGATAGCGGACATAATTGAGAAGGATAGCGCGGCGGTGCCGTCTGTGAAAGCTAAAGTTTTGAAGATGTGCGCAAAATATCCGATTTACACAAACGATATAATAAAATAAGTGTGTAGAAATCATTGAAAATTTTCCGCAACAATTTTATTTACATAATAAAACAATTAGAAAAAGAGCATTTTATAAGCTCTTTTTTTTACGGTTAAAATATTAACAACTATTTTTATTTGTTATTGAAAAGTTTGTTAAGTGCGGAATTTACTTCGTTTCCGCAAAAGCCGTTCACGGCTTGAAATGGATTTTCACTTGAAAAAGCAGCGGTTTTCCCCTCAATCGGTGGTTTTTCCGCCTCTTGCGTTTCAACTTTTCCTTTTCCCATAGCGCCCATAAGTTTAGCAATTTCCATTATACCTTTAGTCTGTTCATTTTGCGGCAGCATCGAAAGCAGGTCGGGGGAATTACCGTTCTGCATACCGCTTATAAGTTTTGTCATCATTTCCATATCCATACCGCCCGCGCCATCGCCGTCCTTTCCTTTTCCCATCATACTCATAAGCAACGGCAACATCATAGAATCTAACGCCATAATCCCTCCTAAGTCCTACACGATTATTATATGCACGCCACATTATATGTACGCATATACTATTGCGTGAGGGAATTATGGATTACAAATCGTGGAAGGCTCAAAGTGGCAACTCTAATCAAGCAGGGCAAAACGGGGCGAAATCTGAGGAAGTTAAAAGCTCTAACGCTAAAAGCAAAACAGCGGAAAAGGCTGAGTTTAAGCAGAGTACAAATTCGGCAGACAATGCTGATATTGAAGAAAAAATAAATTCTTATAAGGGAAAAAGTGAAGACGACCTTATGAAAGAAATGTTATCCACTGCTTCAAAACTTAAGGGTGAAGGAAAATTGAAGGCAAGCGATGTCGAAGAATTTTATGAAAAGGCGAAAGGATTTTTGAATGCTGAACAGCTTGCTAAATTGCGTTCGCTAATAAAGATGCTTGGAGTATAGCGTGATTGAAAAAAAACTAGATTTCGATTTGATCCGCAAATTTAAACACGGGTCGAGGGAAAAGTCGGTGGTTATCGTCAAAAACTTTTCTTCCCTCCACTACATAGAGCGCAATTTTAATGTTGTCGCTCGTTTTCCGTTTATAAATGCGCTTGGTGTTGAATGCGATTATAAGGATGCCAGCGCATTGTCTAAACTGCCTTATGTCGAATATGTTACAAGACAAACCAGAGTTACCGCGCTTGACAATTTGCATGATGAATTCGGCGCGACAGGTGTTGAGGCATTGTCGCGCGTGGAAATTCTGAGCGCGATTGATGTGCTTAAAATCCAAACGCACTTGACTGGAAAAGGAACTACGCTGTGCGTGCTTGACACGGGTGTTTCTCCGCACCTTGATTTATGTCTGCCAAAAAGTCGAATAAAGGAATTTTGCGACCTTGACGGTGGCCGTGATTATGCCTACGATGACAACGGACACGGCACATTTATTGCAGGCGTTGCGCTAGGGAACGGCACGGTTTCAGGGCGCAAGATTCGGGGAGTCGCACCCGATGCAGAACTTGTTGCGGTCAAAGTTATATCACATACGGGCGAATGTGGTGCATTCAAAATTTTGGACGGTATGCAATGGGTTATAGACAACGCAAAAAGATTGGATATAAAAACTGTTTGTATGAGTTTCGGATCTGAACCGCTGATACATAACGATCCATTAAAGTTAGGCGCGGAGGCACTTGTAAAAAACGGAATAACCGTGGTTTGCGCGGCTGGAAACAGCGGAAACGGAAATTTGAAATCACCAGGAATAAGCCCCTATGTTATAACAGTTGGCGCAGTAGACAGCGCATATTTGGAAGCAAAATTTTCATCAAAAGGCGAATATTACGGCATAAAAAAACCAGAAGTGTACGCAAAGGGTGTTGGGATAAAGGGACTTGCCACAAACGCCAGCTACATACAGATGAGCGGAACTTCTGTTTCCGCGCCGTATATTGCGGGCGCGGTTTGTCTGCTTCAAGAGCATTACAAAGGACTTACGCCGTTTGATGCCAAACGAATGATTTTAGCATCGACTGAATTGTATGGTGAATTGCCCGTCTTGGATATAGGCAATAATTAGATTGAGTAACCGCCAAAATAGTTTTTAGATTTACATACTAAAAACTTAACTTTAGATATGAGTACACACTAAAAGCTAAAAGGAATATGGTAATTGGAAAGTTGCTTAGTAAAAATTTAATTACTAAAAATTATTATTTGGTTTATCGTCCTGTTTTTAGATTTATATCAATCTTTTTTTTATCTTAAATATTATTTCCTCAACCGCCTTTATCAAAGTGCGAATATCGCTTTCCTTTGAATCCGAACCCAAACTGCACCTTACTGCGCCACCTATAATTGTTTTTAGCTGTTTATGAACAAGAGGAGCGCAATGAAGACCGCTACGACACGCAATATCAAACTTACTGCTCAAATAGTCGGAAACAATTGAGCTGTCTATTCCTGAAATGTTAAAGGTTACAACTCCGCATCTTGAGTCCGCGGTATAAACTGTTACATTATGCGCAACGAGCGATTCAACGAGTTCTTCGCATAAAAATTTCATTGACTTACCATAGGTTGCCACATTTTCAAATGACCATTTTGCGCCCTCATATAGCCCGTGAATGCCTGCCGAAAAGATTGTGCCTGCCTCGAATGCTTCGGGCGGTTCTATCGGCTGATAAACACTTTCGGATGCCGTTCCCGTTCCGCCGTAAAGCAAAGGTCTAAGGGGAACGGTATTTTTAAAAATTAAAAATCCTAATCCCTGCACGCCGTGCAAACCTTTGTGAGCGGGCATAGCAAGCATATCAAGGTTCATTTTCTGCATATCAATAGGAATTATAGGCACACCTTGCGCTCCGTCAACAAGAAGATACGGGCGATTTTCGGGTTGCCGTGTCGACAGTTGTTTTGAGATTTCTTCAACATCACAAACCGCGCCTGTTACATTTGAAACTAGATTTAATGTGATAAGGCGAGTGTTCGGTTTGATTAGCGGTTCAACATTTTCCCACCTAAGCGGCGAGTTAAATATAGGCGCGGCAACATCAAGTTCTATCTTTCCATCGTGCTTTAGCGTGAACAAAGGTCGCAGAACCGAATTGTGTTCGTTTGTTGAAGTGATTGCGTGGTCGCCGTTATTCAACAAGCCGAGTATGGCAAGATTAAGAGCTTCGGTGCAATTTTTTGTGAAAATAAGTTGATAACCTTCCGCAGCTCCTAGTTTTTCAAGCAAAAAACGGCGGCATTGTTCATTCTTTAAGCCATTAGAAACTGCGAGCTTATGCCCGCTCCTACCGCTGTTTGAGCTGTTTTTGATTTCCGACATAACCGCATCCAATACTGTCTTTGGTTTGAAGTGCGAGGTCGCCGCATTATCAAGATATATCATACTGCACCATATTCAAATTTCAAGCACTTTGTTCCCTAAAGGTTGGTTTGTTTAACCTGTTACACGGATTAAACTTTTAATTGGTCGCAAAATTTCTTGTTGAACAATAGATTATATTGTAGGCATTTGTATAATATATTCTATTCTTAGGGGATAAATAATGAGAGAAATATTTATTGCGTTCCGTACACGCTCACAAGCAATGTGGTTTTACGAGCAGGTTCAAAGCTACCGACTGCCCGCAAAAATAATAAATACGCCAAAGGAGGCAATGGCAGGCTGCGGATTAGCAGTAAAAATGTTGTACCGCGACTTGAACCGTGCGAAAATTATATTGCAAAGGGGAAACTTTTCCTCGCTTGTGGGAATTTTTGCAATTTTAGCAGACGGCACAATTAAGATTGTTATGCAGTAAATGTTATTTTTAAATTTGTAAAACGAAAAAAGTCCAGAGATGGGCTTTTTTCTTTTGTAAAGAAAATAAAAGCAAAACGAAAAATAAAAAGTACACAAAAGTAAGATAAGAATAATGAGTATTTATATTCGCGCAATTTCGAAACATCATTCCATTGTGTTGCCAAATCATCATTATCGTGCAATAATATTACAATGAATAAAGCGTTAAAAGTACTTGAATTGCTAAAGATTGCACACCCTAATGCTCAATGTGAATTGAATTTTTCTACTCCGTTTGAATTGCTTGTTGCGGTTATATTATCTGCGCAATGCACCGATAAGCGCGTGAATATGGTAACAAAGGATTTGTTTTTGACCTTGAACAAGCCTATGCACTTTGCGGAAATTCCACAAGATAAACTTGAAGAAAAAATTCATTCCTGCGGATTTTATCACAATAAAGCAAAGAACTTGATTGCTTGCTCAAAATCTATTTTGGACAGATTCGGCGGTGTAGTACCAAACACGGTTGGCGAACTTGTAACTCTTGACGGTGTGGGACGAAAAACTGCAAATGTAGTTTTTGCGGTTGCTTTTGGCGGTGATGCAATAGCTGTGGATACGCATGTCTTTAGAGTTGCAAACCGCATAGGTCTTGCAAATGCAAAAACTCCTGAAGATACCGAGCAACAGCTTATGAGTGTTATTCCCAAAAATTTATGGTCGGACGCGCATCATTATATACTTTTCCACGGGCGGTATGTCTGCCACTCTCAAAAGCCTAAATGCGATGAGTGTACCGTGCGGGAATTTTGCGATTATGCAAACAACAAAATGTAAATAACGAAAAGTAATAAATTTGATTCTTTTCGATTTGTTATAAAACCAGGAATAATAATGTAATCGTGAAGTTTTGCGAGTATGTGAAGAATGTGCGGAGAGTTTTATGTTTCGGTTTGATATTAAAAGTTTGATAAAATGTCGAGGATTATTTGATGTATAAAATTTTGAAAAAGAAAGTTTTGGCTGACAACATAAACGAGTATGTTGTTTACGCTCCCGCTATTGCAAAGCATTGTCTAGCGGGACAGTTTATTATACTCCGTGTTGATGACGAGGGCGAAAGAGTGCCGTTTACCATTTGTGATTATTCCAGAGAGGAAGGAACTGTATCGATATTGGTTCAAACTGTGGGTTATACCACAATGCGCCTAGCCGAACTTGATGCAGGCGATTACATTCATGATTTTGCAGGTCCTCTTGGAAATTCTACTGACCTTAGTGATTACAAAAATATTATGCTAGTTGGCGGCGGAATAGGCACGGCGGTTGTACTTCCGCAAGCGAAACAATTATTTTTCGAGGGGAAGCCCGCTCGCGCCATTGTGGGCGCGCGCAACACCTCTTTGCTTATGTATGTTGATGAAATGACGGCATATTGCAAAACCGTTGATTTTATGACCGATGACGGCTCAAATGGCAATAAAGGTTTTGTAACCGATAAACTGCGTTCTATGCTTGAAAAGGGCGAACAATTTGATGCTGTTTTTGCAGTCGGACCTCTTGGAATGATGAGGGCGGTGTGCAATTTGACGAAAGAATACGGTGTGCATACCATTGTTAGTATGAATTCAATGATGGTTGACGGCACGGGTATGTGCGGTTGTTGCAGGCTTACAGTCGGCAATGAAACAAAATACGCGTGTGTTGACGGCCCCGAATTTGACGGGCATCTTATCGATTTTGATGAAGCAATTTACCGCTCGCGCGTCTATTACGCACAAGAAAAAGAACATGTTTGTAAATTGAGAGGCTAAGTTATGGATAAGTCAAACAGAAATCCAATGCCTATACAGCCAGCGGAATTAAGAACCAAAAATTTTGACGAGGTCGCAGTCGGTTATGATGACAAAACCGCGCAAGCCGAGGCAAACCGCTGTCTAAACTGCAAGAGTGCGCCCTGCATAAAGGGCTGTCCTGTGGGAATAAATATTCCGGGGTTTATAGGTGAAATAAAAAACGGCAATCTTGACGGCGCGGCAAAGATATTACAGAGTGATAACAATCTTGCGGCGATATGCGGTAGGGTATGTCCGCAAGAGCGGCAATGTGAAAATGTGTGCGTAAGGCGCGAAAAACTTGGCGGAGCGGTAGGAATTGGCAATCTTGAACGCTACACCGCAGACTATGCGCTGTCGCAAAATAAACCGCCCCAAATTGCAGAATCAAAAGAAAAAAGTGTAGCGGTTGTCGGAAGCGGTCCTGCTGGACTTACTGCGGCGGCGGAACTTGCCACTCTTGGTGTAAAGGTTGTAATATACGAGGCGTTGCACAAAGCAGGCGGAGTTTTGGTGTACGGTATTCCTGAATTTAGACTTCCTAAAGCTACTGTTCAAAAGGAAATTGATAGAGTGGTTGCGCTTGGTGTGGAAATCCGCCTAAATGAAGTCGTGGGGAAAACTGTTTTTATTGATGAACTGTTGAACGAATTTGATGCAGTTTTTATTGGTTCGGGCGCGGGACTGCCTATGTTTTTGCATATTGCGGGCGAAAATCTTTGCGGAGTTTACAGCGCAAACGAATATCTCACGCGCGTAAACCTTATGAAAGCCTACAAAGAAGATTCTGCGACACCGATTTTGCGCGGCAAAAAAGTTGTGGTTGTGGGTGCGGGAAATGTTGCTATGGACAGCGCAAGAACTGCAATTCGACTGGGCGGAAAATGTCATTTGGTGTACCGCCGTTCACGCGAAGAAATGCCGGCGCGCGCCGCTGAAATTGCGCATGCTGAGGACGAGGGTGTTGAATTTGAACTCCTAACAAATCCTATAGAAATTTTGGGCGAAAACGGACAAGTTAGAGGTATACGCTGTATAAGAATGGAACTTGGCGAAGTTGACGCATCAGGCAGAAGAAGTCCTATACCGATTTTGGGCAGCGAGTTTGAAATAGAGTGCGACCAAGTCATTGTAGCGTTAGGCACAACACCGAATCCGCTTATAAAAAAGAGCTTTATGCAACTTGATACTACAAAAAAAGGCACTATATGTTACGATGAGGATACTTTTCAAACTTCCGTTGACAGAGTTTATGCGGGCGGAGATGCGATAACGGGCGCTGCAACGGTAATTTTGGCTATGGGCGCAGGAAAAAAGGCGGCAAAAGCGATTTACGAAAGAATAATGAAAGATTAAAAAAAAATAAAAGGTTGTGCATTTAATAAATTCTACAATTAAAAAGCATAAGAAAAAAATTTCTACATAGAAAAATAAAATTATTTTGATATTTGCGTTTGCGAAACCATTTGTTTTGAGCAAACTATTGTATAATGTATTGACTAAAAAATAAACAATTGCAAGATTGCGAGCTAAGCAAAATTGCTAAAAGGCTTAAAATATGTTCTTAGACTATGTAAAAATCGTAATAAAAGCAGGCAAAGGCGGAAACGGCGCGGTATCTTTTCACCGCGAAAAATTTGTGCCAAACGGTGGTCCTGACGGCGGAGACGGCGGAAACGGAGGCAGTATAATTTTTGTTGCTGATTCAAATATGGACACGCTTGCCGACTTCAAATTCAAGAAGCACTTTTTTGCAACGGACGGCGAAAAGGGCGGCGCAACGCTTTGCACGGGCAAGAGCGCAGACGACCTTATAATAAAAGTTCCGCTGGGAACGGTAATCCGCGATGATGAAACTGGCAAGGTTATTTGCGATATTGTCGATGAGATTGAAAGAGTCGTTGTGCTTACTGGCGGTCGCGGTGGAAAGGGAAATGCTAAATTCAAAAACTCCAACCGTCAAGCGCCGTCATTTTCCCAACTAGGTGAAGACACGGATGAGCATAAAATAATTTTGGAACTTAAAACTATAGCCGATGTAGGACTTGTAGGCTTTCCTAATGTTGGCAAATCCACATTGCTTTCCGTGCTTACTTCGGCGCGTCCTAAGATTGCAAATTATCATTTTACAACTTTGACTCCAAACCTCGGCGTGGTAAAAATGTATGATAAAAGTTTTTGTATTGCAGATATCCCGGGGCTTATTGAAAATGCCAGCGAGGGCGCTGGACTTGGACATTACTTTTTGCGCCATATAGAGAGAGTTAGGCTTATCGTGCATATGGTTGATGTGTCGGGCAGTGAAGGGCGCGATCCCGTTGACGATTATAACTGCATAAACAAAGAACTTAACGCCTATTCGGACAGGCTAGCTAACATTCCGCAGATTCTTTGCGCTTCAAAAGCTGATTTATTGACAGAGAATGATAGCCTTAAAAAATTTGAAAAAGCCGTAGGAAAAAAGGTGTTTAGCGTATCTTCGCTGACGCATACAGGACTTGAAGAACTTTTGGGTGAAATTGTTAAAAATCTCAAGGAAATTCCGCCAACTCCAAGGTTTGACCGTGAAGACACCGTTTCGCTTGATCTTAAATCCGATCAAAAATTCACCGTTAATGTGCTTGATGACGGCAGCTTTTTGGTTGAGGGCGGTCTTGTGGAATTCTTAATTCAAAATGTTACCATCTCAAGTATGGACAGTTTTGCATTCTTCCAAAAGGTACTAAAAGACAGGGGTGTTATAACCGCCTTGAAAAAAGCAGGAATGAAAGAGGGCGATACGGTTTTGATTGGCGATATTGAATTTGAATGGATGGAATAATCAAAAGGCCGACACACCGTGTCGGTCTTTTTTATTACTAAAATTATATATTAATTTCTTTGCTATTTTTCACTATTATTTTTGTTTGAATTGTTACTATGGTCTTCTTTGTCGGTGTCATTTTTATTTGCATTATCATTTTTAGTTTTAGAATTTTTTATAAATTGAATATTGTCAAGTGTGTCGTTTTTAGTTCCTGCAAAAGTATCAAAAATTTTGTGTTTGCTTTCTTCCCCTACATGTCCTAGAGGTGACAAACAAAGTATTGCAAGAACCAAAAGCGAAGTCCCAAAACATAAATAGTAAAGTTTAAGCGGTGTAAAATAAGAAAGGAACAGAAGCATTATTCCCGAAAAGATATAATACTTTGCGTTTTGCCGCTTTAATGCCACATCAAATATGTATTTGAGTGAGAATTTAAATTTATCTTTGTCAAGTTCGGGCAATGCGTTCATCCTTTGCAGATAGCGGTAAAGCGCGCCAGTCTTTACGATTTCAAACTTTACATCTAAATTTGTGGATAAAGCAATAGCAGGTCTATCCGCGCCGCGGCAAAGCATTACTACCTTTTTCGCGCTACGCTTTTGCGCCGTTTGATATGCGCTTGCAATGTCGGAGGATGAAAGATTGGAAAACTTGAAGTTGCAAATTAACAGAATACCGCCGAGTTTTAATATGTTTCCTGATGCTTCGATAAAAGGATTGTTAAGTGTCTTTGCAAGATAGTCGGCGACATATTCATTGCCACGCAAAGCAAATTCTCTTGATAACCGCTCAACAGAGTAGGGGCGTTTTTTGATTTTTACGGAAAAGGCGCGCACACACAAAACAATCAAAAAACTTAGGGCAGATGAAAAAATCAACGACCATACGATGTTGTGGATGAAGAACCTTGACCACAGAAATAAAAGTATAAAAGACAATAAAGTTAAAATCAGTGCATCAAATTTTTTTGCCATACACAAATTGTTGACAATTTGACAAAGCATAAACAAAAAGTGTATTGATTTATGCGCTTAAATATTGTATAATTTGCGTATGCAGACAATCATCTTTGGGGGTGCTTTTGACCCGCCTCATTTTGAACACAAAAAAATATGCTTGGGGGCTATGCGCGAGTGTTGCGCGCATAAGCTCGTTTTGGTTCCAACCTACAATCCACCGCACAAAGGCGGAGCAGTGATTGATTTTTCTCTGCGCGTAAAAATGTTGGAGGCGTTGTTTTCCGATTGTGATTGTAAAGTCGAGATAAGTGAAATTGAAAAAGAAGTTTATTACGGTTTTAACAATCAAAGCGAGAATGAAACTTATGACGCTAATGAAGGCAATCAAGACGATATAAATCACGATATAAAGTCAAACATTCAAAGTGTAAGCACTCAAATCCGTGTAAAAAATTATTCTTCGGATACCTTAAAGATACTCGCTTCACGATATAACGACACCGCTTTTTTGATAGGCGGCGACAGCTTGCTTGCCCTTGAAACTTGGCATAAACCGCAAGAGGTTTTAGCCGTAATGCCTATCTTGGTTGCAGGGAGAGAGGGCTTTAACAATTTGGAGGAGAAAGCGAAAGAACTTATGCAAAAATACGGGGGAGAAATCCGCTTGCTAAAGTCCGTGGGCGCGGAAGTTTCTTCATCCTTGTTGAAAGCTAAACTTTACTTAGGGCTTGAAGTTCCGCTTGACAGTAAAGTTAAAAAAGTAATTTCGGATAATCACTTGTTTCAAGAGTATCGCACCGTTGTAGAAAAACTTAAAGGACGGCAGTCGCCCGAACTGTTTTTTCACAGTCTAGCCGTGTGTTTGCGCGCTGTTGACATAAATGTACGAATGAAATTAGGTCTTGATTTTGATGAGGTTTTTCTTGCTTCGTTGCTTCACGACAATTCCAAAGAAATGCTGAATTGTGGCGATATCGTTGGTGTACCGCTTGATGCCATTGGCACTCCCGTGCTTCATCAATTTTTGGGAGCGCAAAGAGCAAAATCTGATTTTGGCATAGATAATCCACGGATATGCGAAGCAATTCGTTATCATACGACTGCAAAAGCCGAAATGAATACCCTTGAAAAGTTGATTTATTCTGCTGATATGTTGTCCGAAGACAGAGATTTTGACGGTTTGAATATCTTGCTAAAACAGATTTACAGCGATTTTGAGGAAGGTTTTTTTGCCTGCTTGGAACATTCGTATTATCATGTTTTGTCAAAGGGCAGAAAAATGTATCCGCTGACAGATGAGGCATATAAATTTTACAGCAAACAATATGAGAAAACGCACAAAATAAGCTAAAGGACTATTTTTAAGGAATTAGTGATTAAAATAATTTTAAGCATAAAACAAGTTAAATGCTTAGACAGCACAAAACAAGTTAAATGCTTAGACAGCATAAAACAAGTTAAATAATTTGATAACAAAAATAATTAATTTAATTTTTAGATAGAAAAAGAAAAAATAAACTACGGAAGGATAAAAATGACACCGGAAAACTTGAAAAACAAAATTTGTGAAATACTTGACAACAAAAAAGCTATAGACATTAACATTCTGAAAGTCGACCAGCTTACCATAGTTGCAGAT
>DATESK010000042.1:0-5319 GCA_035270865.1 Clostridia bacterium
ATGTTAGCGTTCTGCGAACACTCTTGCAACAGATGGTAAAAAATTAAGGGATAATTTATTGAATTACAAAAGAAACAAAAAAGTTAAAAAAAGAGTTTGCAAACGCAATCTCTTTTTTGTTGGAAAATAATAATTAAATAAAACTTGAAATCGTAATAGTTTTGTGTATCAATATTAAAACTTGCAATCACAATAATTTTGCGTATCAAAATTAAAACTTGCAACCCCAATAATTTTGCGGTGTCAATATTAAAACTCGCAATCACAATAATTTTGCGGTGTCAATATTAAAACTTGCAACCACAATAGTTTTGGCGGTAAAGGTTGTACTCATGTGACAGTTCTATTGAACGCAAATAACCGTTTTGTTTTTTGAAGTCAGAGGGCAGATAATTTGAACCGAAGTGTTTTGCTTCACGCTCTCCGATTTCATTTATCAACTCTGCATTTTTGTGCGGACTAAGCGTGAGTGTTGTTGCAAAGTAGTCAAAATCTTTTGCAAGTTCCGCGGTTTTTCTAAGTCGCATACTAAAACAAATCCCACACCTAGCGCCTCCCTCGGCTTGCTTTTCATATCCGCATACTTTATCCAAATAGTCATCGTTGTTCCACTCTCCAAGAATTACTTTAATTTTTGGATAATGACTTAACAATGATTTCATCGCATCAAAACGCAAGATAAACTCCTCTTTTGGCATAATATTAGGATTGTAGAAAATAATTGTTATATCAAAATGCGGGTTCAATTTCTCAAGCACAGCAGATGCGCACGGTGCGCAACAGGCATGCAACAACAAGGTCGGATGCAAACCTTTTTCATCAATTTTTGCTATTAAACTATCCAACTCGCGCTGTGGTGAAATTGTCATAACCACCTCACAAAATTCCAATTGATAACGCAAACAAAATTTGCGCCACATAGTAAACTCCAAGCATAAGATGAAGTATTTGGTTGCCTTTCAATTTGCTGTTAAATTCCCTAACCGCAATCGCAATGTCTGATATCGTAAACAAAATCGCGCCAATCAAAATGTACAAAGTAAACTCTTTGTTTCCAAGCCCAAGATACACATTGACAGCAAAAGCCAACATCGTGCCTATGACAATGGCATAAACCACCGCGCCGATTTTCATAGGTAAATTTTTCATAGTTATCACTTGTGTTAATTCTAATGTGATAATCAGTATGGGACATGCTGCAATCAATATCAAAAGCAGATAGTTGAAACTTTTTGTAAGTTCAGCAAAAGCAAGTATGTAAAATAGATGCCCTGCCATAAACGCGACAACGCCAAATGCGTCAAACAATTTTTGGTCGGCAGGATTCGTTGCAACAACTGTTACGAAAATATCGCCTATAAGACCACAAACAAGCCCTGCTAAAATGAGAGCTTGCCAACTGGCAAATACCGTTATGTTAAACGAAGAAATAGCGATAAGGACAAAAAACACACTAGCTGTTGTTTTTGCAATCAGCTTTAATGAAATCATTTTCTTAGCATTCGCAATTATTGCAACGACAGCAAAAATTGCTGTGAGTGCAACAAAGATATAAACTGCTTTCATCTAAACCCCGTAGCAAAGTGCAAATTTACTCTGCGTGTTTTATTAAAAACTTTTCTACACTACTTGTTAAATATTATTACACTTCATAATTTCTATTTTTATCAAGTTATGAAAATCGGGAATGTCGCTAAGACATTCCCGACATAATTCAATTATTATCGTCTGCAAAATCAGGAATACCGTTTTGCAATTTCACCTTTATTCAATTATTCTTCAATCGTTTCTTCATCTGAGGGAAGCAACGCGGCTTTCGCTTTCTTCTTTTTGTCAACTGCTTGAACAATGATTTTTTGCAATTCTACCATAGGAATAATCGCAATTGCGCACGCCAAGCTAATAACCCAATCTTGCCAGTTCAGCTTTGTTGTTCCGAAAATCTCAACGCCTGACCAGGTATCAATGTTAAGCGCAAATATCATAAGCGCGACACCGACAATAAACGAAATGTTCATCATCTTGTTTTTGAAGAACTTTTTGTTGATGATTGAGTGTGTCTGTGAACGCATATTATACGCGTGGAACAACTGAATGAAGCTCAGCGTAATAAATGCCATTGACATACCTTCTTGGTGTCCTACTGCTCCGTGGCTGATTTCCAAAACATAGCAACCGATAACAAAAGACAACATAACTAATGAAGTTTGCATTGCGCCTTGGATTAGGATGTCCTTGCCAATCTTGCCTGAGAACAAACTTTGCCCTGTCTTTCTTGGAGGGTAGTCCATAATGTCTTTTTCTGCGGGTTCTGTTCCAAGTGCAAGTGCGGGTAGACTGTCGGTTACAAGGTTAATCCACAAAATCATAACAGGTGTCAAAAACACAATATCGGGCGTAATTATTGATAAGAAAATGGTTGCAATAAACAAGCACAAAACTTCGGCGATATTTGCAGAAAGCAGGAATTGAATTGCCTTTGTGATATTTGCGTAAACCTTTCTGCCTTCCTCGACCGCCGCGATAATAGTTGCAAAATTATCGTCTGCAAGAACCATATCCGCCGCGCCCTTAGAAACATCAGTTCCCGTTATGCCCATACCTATGCCAATATCTGCTGCTTTGATTGACGGTGCGTCATTGACGCCGTCGCCCGTCATTGCGACAATCTTCTTAAAGGTTTTGTATGCCTTGACGATACGCACCTTGTTTTCGGGACTTACGCGGGCAAATACGCGGTACTTGCTGAGGTGCTTTTGAAATTCTTCATCGGACAACTTATCAAGTTCTGCGCCTGTAATAACCCAATCACCGTCTTTTAAGATGCCGATTTCTCTTGCAATAGCTGAAGCTGTGTCAATATGATCGCCTGTTATCATAATAGCGCGCATACCCGACTTTTTGCAGGTTGCAACGGCAGCGGCGACTTCAGGTCTTGGCGGATCAATCATACCGACAAGTCCAACAAAAATCATATCGCTTTCAAGAGTTTTTGTGCTTAGATTTTCTTTCTTTATAGCAACCGCAAGCACTCTCAATGCCTTTAGCGCCATTTCTTTGTTTGCGTTAGTAATGTTTTGAACATCTTTTGCTGTGATAGCGCGTACTTTATCTCCGTCCATAATTTGTGTGCATTTTTGGATGAGAATATCGGGCGCACCCTTTATATAACCTAATTTTCCGTCTTTGTTCTCGTTTATGGTAGACATCAGTTTTCTACTGCTGTCAAACGGAATTTCACCTACACGCTTATATTCCTCGTTAAGTTTTGCAACATCGATATTCAAAGACTGCGCATACGCTACAAGTGCGGTTTCGGTCGGGTCTCCTAAGAGTTTGTCCTCGCCCATAACTGTATCATTACAAAGTGTCATACCGCGGACAAGCATTTCGGTGGTGCTGTCGCTTTTAGGTGCGTCAACGCCGTAGCTTCCCGATGATACGGTGTAAAGACCTTTGACGGTCATTTGGTTAAGCGTTAGCGTTCCTGTCTTATCCGAACAAATAATCTCACAGCAACCTAAGGTTTCAACAGCGGGCAGATTTCTAACAATAGCTTTTCTCTCGCTCATTCTTTGAACGCCGATAGCAAGCACGATTGTTACAACTGCGGGCAGACCTTCAGGTATAGCGGCGACCGCTATCGCAACGGCTGTCATAAATGCGTTTATAATCACATCTTGAATGGGTTCAACGCTGTTTGAAATAAAGTAACGAATGATGGACGCCGCAAAAATTATAACTGCGATTCCAATAACCAAAATTGATAATACCTTTGCGGTTTTGGCAAGCTGACCTTGTAGCGGTGTTTGTTGTTCTTCGCTTTCGTTAAGCATTTTGGCGATTTTGCCAACTTCGGTGTTCATACCTGTTGCGACTACAACGCCCTTTCCTCTGCCGTAACTAATAATACCCGAACTGTAAGCCATATTCTTTCTGTCGCCTAGCGGTGCTTCGGGATCGCAAATTAAATCGCAGTCTTTTTCACTTGGGACTGATTCGCCGGTTAGCGCCGCTTCTTCAATCTTTAGCGATGCGCTCTCAAAAAGGCGCATATCTGCTGGCACAATATCGCCCGATTCAAGCACGACAATATCGCCTACAACCAACTCCAAACTCTTGATTTTTACGAGTTCGCCGCCTCTTAAAACTTTGCAGAACGGCTTATTCATATTTTTCAAGGCGTCAAGCGCAGCTTCGGCCTTAGCCTCTTGCGCAAGACCTATAACTGCATTTACGATGACAATAAGCAAAATCAATCCTGCGTCAATAAGGTCGGCATATTGTTTTTCCAAAATAGCAATTACTGCAGAAACAGCCGCAGCAACTAAAAGCACAATAATCATTGTATCTTTGAACTGGTCAAGGAATTTAAGTATTATATTGCGTTTCTTTCCTTCCGCAAGTTCATTTCTGCCGTCACGCTCTAGACGGATTTTTGCTTCCTCCTGCGTTAGGCCGTGAGGTGTGGCGGACAAATTTTCCATTGTCTGTTGTGAAGATACATCGTAAAATTTCATGTTTACTCCTTTAGAAATTAAATCTATAATTGAGCGAAAGTATCGCGCAATATTAACAAAATTATTTAACTGCTTTTTTAACTATATTATATATGCCTATGTTATCTGTCGTTATGTTATCTGTCGTTATGTTATCTATCGTTATATCTGTTTTCGTTTTTATATCTGTCGTTAGTTTATTCTTGAATATTGATAGCGTGTTCTATATTTTTTCTGCTTACAAAAAATTAACTACGCACTAAACTACTTAAAATATTCATTCTCAATTTGTTCGATTAAATCAATACGATTTTGATGACGGCCACCTTGATATTTTGCTTCCAGCCATTCATTCAAAATCATAGCTGCATATTCGGGAGAAACCAACCGACCGCCCATTGTGATTATATTTGCATTGTTATGCTCTTTTGTCGCTTTTGCGGAAAACAAATCGGATATAACTGCCGCGCGAATACCTTTGACTTTATTGGCGGCAATAGACATACCTATCCCCGTGCCGCAAAGCAAGACTCCGCATTCACATTCGCCTGACGCTACTGCTTCAGCAACTTTTTTTGCATATATAGGATAATCTACTGAATCCGTTGAATTTGTTCCAAAATCCACAATTTCAGCACCGAAAACATTAAGTGCATTAACAACACTTTCCTTCAAAACAAAACCACCGTGGTCGCATCCTAGAGCTACTTTCATTTTTACCTCGATATAGTTTGAATAATAAATTATACAAATTATACATTAAAAAATATTTATTAGCAACATTTTTAACATTATATATTAGTTATATATAATATAAATA
>DATESK010000043.1:0-8022 GCA_035270865.1 Clostridia bacterium
GCTATGCGGTTATCAGCCACGACAAATGTATAGGTTGCGGACTCTGCGTTGAAACCTGTCCAAAGGGCATTATAAAGCGTGTGCCTATTGACGCTAAGGTATACATTGCCTGTTCAAACTGTATGAAAGGCGGAAAGGAAGTGCGCGCGTTATGCAAACACGGCTGTATCGCTTGCGGAATTTGCGCCAAAAATTGTCCTGAACAAGCCATAACATTGGTGAACAACCTTCCCGTTATTGACTACAGCAAATGCACGGGCTGCAAAATTTGCGTTGCAAAATGTCCCTCAAAATGCATTAACGAATTAGACCTTAAAAAATAATTTTATATTATGCAGGATTTAGAAATTGTAAATTAAATGCTAATAAAATATTTTTAATAAACCGCTTATGCACAGCGTGAGTAATAAATTAAGAATGTCTTACTAACACGATTATGAAGCGTTATGTGTAGAAATTTATAAAAAAGTTAAGAATCAAACAGAGCATATTTTTAAAAACCTCTTGAATAGGGGTTTTTTGTATGTTATAATTATGTGACTATTATTTTAATCTAATGACGGAGAAAAAATGGAAAAAATTGCAATAATTGATATAGGTTCAAACTCGGCTAGACTTGTGCTCGTAAACATTTTAGAAGGTGGTTATTTTGTTGTTTTCGATGAATTGAAGGAGTCAGTAAGGCTTGGTCAGGATATGGATTGGGACGGGTTTTTGAAGCCGCAACGAATTGCGCAGGCAATCAAAACCTTGACAATGTTCCGCCGACTTTGCGATGCGAACAAAATTGAAAAGATTTATGCTTTTGCGACCGCCGCCGTGCGCCGTGCTAAAAACCAAAAAAGTTTTCTTGAAGAGGTGTCGTCCGTTTGCGGAATCAAAATTAAAGTTTTGACGGAAGCTGAACAAGTTCACTTAGTTTATATGGGCGTTATCAATTCAATGGACATTCCAAAAGGTTTAATAATGGAAATGGGTGGTGGTAGCACAAACTTGATTTATTATAACCGCAAAACCATCGTATCTTATGCCTGCCTTGAATTTGGAGCGGTAACCCTTACTGACTTATTCAAAAACGATTCGAGCGAACCTGCGGTCAGGGCACAAAAGATGGAAGCATATGTCCGCGAAAATCTTGAAAAAGTTCCGTGGCTTAGCAGTCTTGATCCTGATGTTCAACTTGTGGGTGTGGGCGGTTCGTTCCGTAACTTAGGACGAATTTCACGGTTGATTAAGAAATATCCGTTTAGTATGACTCACAACTATGAAGTCCCGACAATGGAATTTGAACAGATTTACAGCACAATCCGTTCGCTTGACCTTGACAGCACGATGAAAATCAAAGGTTTGTCCTCTGGACGCGCCGACATTTTCCCTAGCGCACTTTCAGCAATGAATGCGATTGTATCGTACTGCAATCTCCCCAAAATCATTATAAGCGGTTGCGGTTTGCGTGAAGGCGCAATGTTCCGTTATGCCGTACCGACCGTGCAAGAAAAGCCATTGTCCGATGTTTTGGGACATAGCCTTGCAACGCTAATGCTTTATTTTGATATAAATATACCGCACGCAGAGCATGTTTTTGACCTCTCTATGCAACTGTTCCGTCAGCTTAAGGTGTTGCATAAACTTCCTCGTGTTTATATGCGCGTGCTAAAGATTGCTGCGCTACTTCACGACAGCGGTATGCGAATTAAGTATTACAATCATCAAAGACACAGCAGTTATATAATCCTAAATTCAAATCTTTACGGCGTACCTCATAAAGATTTGGTTTTGGCATCATTTGTTGCGGGTGGTCACAGAAAAGCCGAATTCAATCGCGAGGATTTGTTGCACTATAAGGATATGTTAACCCCCGCAGATTTGGACGCTATCCGCAAACTGTCGGTAATTTTGCGTATGTCGGAAAGTTTTGACAGAAGTATGGCTAATGCAATAACGGGCATAAGTTGTGATGTTCTTGGCGACAGCGTTATAATTAAAACCGAAACCGAAAGCGATTGTTCCTTGGAGGTCAAGGATGCATTGACTTGCGCTTCAGATTTTAAGGTTGCGTACGGAAAAAATCTTGAAATTCTATGACAATAACTTTAGCATCGGCATCCCCAAGGCGAAGTGAGTTGCTAAGCAAGCTAACTAATGATTTCACCGTTGAGCCTTCAAATATTGTTGAGGGCTCATCTCATAAAAATCCTAAGAAAAGAGTGCGCGAAATTGCGAGAAGCAAGGCGCTTAGCGTAAACGGTAAAGTAGTTTTAGCGGCGGATACAATGGTTTATTTTAAGGGCAAGGAATACGGAAAGCCCAAAGACGCAGACGATGCCGTATCGATGCTCACAAACTTATCTTGCAACTGGCACACCGTGTATACTGCCGTATGCGTAAAAATTGATGAAAAAATTTATGAATTTGTCTGCAAAAGCCGAGTTAAATTCAAAGAACTGTCTAAGGAATTAATTTTTAATTATATTGAAAAATACAAACCTTTTGACAAAGCAGGCGCGTACGGTGTGCAAGACAACGAAATTGTGGAAAGATACAGAGGCAGCTATTCAAATATTATGGGATTGCCGCTTGAAAAACTAGAAAAAGTTTTATTGAAAATTGAGAAAACGCAAAATATAAAACTGCTAGGGTAGGAGCATATGCCGAAAATTGAACTTGCCATTGACTTTGGTTCAAGCTTTATAACAATATATCAGCGGGGCGTGGGGCTAGTGCTTCACGAGCCTGCGCTTGCTATAACTGCAAAAGTCAATGAACGCTACGAAATAAGAGAGGCGGGCTATCGCGCGACAAGTATGCTGTCGCAATCGCTTGGCGGGGCTAGAGTTGTTTCACCTATCAAAGAGGGCAGCGTGGTTGATATCGAAATGTGCGTTATGCTTATGTCTTACTTTTTCAAAAAAATTGTTCCAAGTTCCATTATCAAACCCAACATCAGCGCAATAGTTTTAATTTCGTCAGCACTTATCAATTCCGACCGTAAAGCTATTGAAAAAGTTATGCTAAAGTGCGGTGTAAAGGAATTATTACTTGTTGAAAGTCCGCTTGCGCTTATGTCCTATACGGGGAGCATCGGCGGTTTGTTTGTGGATATAGGTTCAGGGAAGACGGAAATTGCAACGGTAACAAATCACGGAATAATATCAGGTTGCGCCGTAAATATTGCGGGAGATGCTTTCAATAATGCAATAGTTGATTATATTGCAGACCACTACGATGTCAAAATCGGGGACTACACGGTGGAAAAACTTAAAATTGACGCACTTAGTCTTTTTGAAAATGATACAAATGTAAGCTATGTCGCAGGTCGCGCGCTTTATGACGGCTCACCCAAAAATGCAAAAGTTAAAGCAAGTGAACTATACAGCGCTGTCGCTCCACTAGTAGACGATTTGGTGGATGTTATCCGCTCGGTTTTAGGTACGACTTCGCCCGAACTTTCGGGAGAAATTTTGAGAAAGGGGATTTTTATTGCTGGAGGTTCTTCACAAATTCCGGGAATAAAAGAATATATCGCAAGAAAATTGGTATTGCCCGTTACACCTCTTGAGGATGTAGAAAATGCAGTCGCAATAGGCGGAGCGCAGTTCTTTTCGGACAAGCAGTACTTAAGTGATTTATTAGGAATTAGGGTGGACTAAATCCACAAATTTGTTTAAGCAGATTTTGTAATAAAAAAATGTATTATTAAAATTAAAAACTTTAATAAACAAAAACAAAGCGTAAACGAAGCGTCTAATAAATAAAAAACGAAGCGTCTAATAAAAAAATAAAGTGTCCAATAAATAAAATTCAAAGATGATTTACCTAAGTAGAGAATTGTTGTTGCAATTCTCTTTTTTGTTTCTTCAACAAGAAAACACAAGTTTCGCCACAACTTCTTAAAATCCTTTATACGCAAATTGTTACAATTTCGCTATGAGAAAAATTGTTGTAACTTCTGGAAAGGGCGGAGTTGGTAAGACTACTGTTTGCGCCACCCTTGGCCGCGCGCTATCTGATATGGGACAGCGTGTCGTGCTTGTCGATGCCGATGTGGGGCTCAATAATCTTGATGTGGTTTTAGCGCTTGAAAACCGTGTTGTTTACGACATAGTCGATGTCATAACGGGACGGTGCAAAGTTTCGCAGGCTCTAATTCAAGATTTGGAAAGCGGACTTATGGTGTTGTCCTCGTCAAGTGAAAATCCTGTGGTTACAGCGCAGTCTTTTAGAGGTGTAATTGACAGTTTGGTTGACTATGATTATATATTGATAGATTGCCCCGCAGGCATCGAAAACGGGTTTCATCGTGCTGTTTCGTCTGCTCAAGAGGCGATTGTGATAACAACGCCCTCGATTTCTGCAATACGCGATGCCGATAAAGTGCTGTCAATTCTTGCGGGTTACAGCCTTAATACAGTCAATATCGTTGTCAACCGTGTGCGTGCGGATATGGTTACAAAGGGAGAAATGATGAGTCCGAGTGATATTGCAAGATTACTTAGAACTCCGCCTGTCGGCATTATACCTGAGGATGATTGTATAACACTCTACTCACAAGTGGGGCGCGTTCCCGACTTCGCGTTGTCGGACAAGGCTTTTAGATTGCTTGCGGAAAACTTGCATTTTGGATGCAAAAAGTTATTTGATTTGACAAGGGCGCAAAAAGGCTTTTGGAGCAAGTTTAGGCAAAAAACCGTAAGGTAGATTTGAACTGGTTATAATAATGTAAATATAGAATATTGAATTTCAAAATATAGTCCACAACATTCTATTATACAAATAAATTTCAAGTTGAAAATCAGTAACGCGGAATTTGAAAGGGGGGAATATGAAAAATACAACGGCGAGAGAGGCGACAACAAGACTTCAAGCGTTACTTGTCAAGGACAAGGTGCAAGCGCCTGAGGGATTCACCGATATTTTGAAATCCGACCTTATGCGACTGCTTAATGATTATTTTGAATTATCGGGCGGAGTATGTGTGGATATAAAATTGACGGAAGCATCGGATTTTGATATACATATTTCGGCAAAGGCACACAGAATAAAAACTTTCTATTGTTCAAAATAATTTTATTTTACAATCAATCTAACTAACGCATTTTTTAGTACTCAAATAATCTCTTTTTGCTGTAATCAATTTTATAGGATAGAACAGCTAACACAATTTAGTGTAATCAAACAAATTTACCTTTTATAATTTTTATGTAATTAGATTGTCATTATTTCATATTTGCACGCATATCTTTTTTTTGAGGTGAATTTATGAAATATTCTGCCGTGGATAGAGTTGAACCTATTATTACCGAGAACAATTACATTTCTTCTGAAATTAAAAAGAAAAAAAAGTTGTCCTTTGCTTTTTTCAAAAAAACAGACATTATGGATATGGCGATTATTATTGTATCGCTCGGCGTTGCAGTTTCGCTTGGCTTTGTTGTCGCGGGACTTGTTAAAATTTTGTCAGGCACAACCATTCCTAACGCTATCTCCGCTTTAATGTAGTGAAAATAAAAATCCACCCGCTCTTCTTTTTGCTTGCCCTAGTTTTAATTTTACTTGGGCAGGCAATTACCTTTGTCTGCACATTTATTGCTGTTCTCTTACACGAAATGTCGCACGCGCTGGTCGCAAGAGCAAGGGGATACAGATTGCGTGAAATCGTACTGTTGCCCTATGGCGCGGTACTTTTTGGCGAGGAAAGTATTGAGCGAACCTCAAGCGTATTGATTGCGCTTGCAGGCCCCGTTGCAAACGGAGTGCTTGCCTTATTCACTCTTGCTTCGTGGTGGCTTTTTCCCTCAACATACGGCTTCACAGAACCGTTTTTGTGGGCAAATGTAACAATAGGCGCATTCAATCTTTTGCCCGCATTTCCGCTTGACGGCTCAAGAGTGGTGCTGGGATTATGCAAAAACAAGCCTCGCGCCCTAAAAGGCCTTCGGATTTTTGGTATTGTTTTGGCTTTAATAAGTTTTGGACTTTTTATCGCATCCGCATTCTATGCAATCAATTTTACACTTGGACTTATTGGCATATTCTTGTTTTTAGGCGCGACTTTTGGGACGGAAAAAGAAATGTATTTTCATATATCCGACCGCGAATTTAAGAACTATAACGAGGGAATATGCGAAAGGGTTGTGCATATCTCTACTTGCGTGTCATTGCTTTACGCCCTTAAGTTTATAAACTCAAAATATATTACGACCTTTGTCGCAGTATCAAAAGACGGCAAAACCGTTAAGAAAATAACCGAAGATGAGATGAGAAAATTACTTGAGTGCAATCCTCTTAAAATGTCGCTTAATGAAGCTATTGACAATCCAAATAAACTTTTGATAAATGAAGCTATTAACAATCCAAATAAAGTTTTGGTAAACGAAGTTGGAAAGAAACCTATTAAAGAAGTTATTAACAAACAAAATAAACTTTTAATAAACAAAGCTATAAATAGCAACTAAGATATTTGATTTAGTTCAAAAACTCTCGAATTCCAAATTTGTTCAAATCCACAATATAGTCGTTGACTTCCACGCCCTCATCCTCTAAAAGCGATTTTTGCGCATCCAGTCCGCCGAATGCAAATTTTGGAGCAAGACTGCCAAGGCGGTTGACAACGCGGTGGCAAGGTATAACTTTGGGCGAAGGGTTGTAATGCAAAGCGTATCCAACGGCGCGTGCTGCACGAGGACTTCCTAGCACCGCCGCAATTTGTCCGTAGGTCGCAACGCGCCCTTTGGGAATTTTAACAACAACGCTGTAAACTTTATCGTAGAAACTCATGAAACCTCTCGTTTTTGTCTATTCTAAATTGTATTATTGCAAATTAAAACCAATAGAAATTACACTCTATAGTATTGTCAAACTTTATGATAACATAATAAAATTGAGCAAGGGGTGCGAAATCTAATAATCATTGACTTTTATGGGCGTGTGCGGTAAAATTAAATGAAATTCAGTATTCTGAGGTGCTTATGAAATACATAGGAATTGATGTTGGCGGAATGAGTGCGAAAGCGGGCGTCGTTGATGAATTGGGCAATATATTGTTCAAGCTTTCTGCTCAAACAAATTCTAAAATTACAGATGAAGAATTTGGGAGTCTTATTGCGAATTTGATTACCGACCTGCTAAATGATGCGTCCCTAGAACTTAAAGATATAACTGGCATTGGGATTGGATTCCCGGGTTCGATTTACGGAGATAAGGGAATAATTAGGTATTGCGCTAATCTTAACTTGCAAAAAGTGCCGTTTGTTGCTAATCTAAAAAAACTGCTTAATACAAATATAGAAATAAAATTAGGAAACGATGCAAATTTAGCAACGCTAGCCGAAACCAAATTTGGCGCGGCAAACGGTGCAAACAATGCAATTTTGTTTACGCTTGGAACAGGCGTTGGCACAGGATTTATCGCGGACGGAAAGATGATAACAGGCAATTTGTCGGCAGGAGCTGAGGGCGGTCATATTGTTATCCGCACCGGCGGAGAGAAGTGCGGTTGTGGCAGACGCGGATGTCTTGAAGCATACGCATCAACGACTGCGTTACTTCGTCAAACAAAAGAAGCTGCGGATAAAAATCCTCAAAGTTTGCTTGCTAAAATGATAAGCGAAAACGGACTTGACGGTAAAACGGTTTTTGCCGCGGCTAGACAAGAGGACAAGACTGCAGTTTCCGTGCTAAAAAAATATATCAAATATTTAGGCGACGGTGTTACAAACTTTGTCAATATTTTCTTCCCCGAGGTTGTCGTCATTGGCGGCGGAATTTCTAACGAAGGCGATTTCCTTATCAAGCCGTTGCAAAGATATGTAAGTTCTCATCTTTACGGCAAGCAGTATAACCCGAAAGTCAAAGTCGTGAAAGCGGCGCTAGGCAATGATGCCGGCATTATCGGCGCGGCTAGCTTATTCTTATAAAAATCACGGATTTGGTTATACACAAAAAATTATAGGTGCAGTTTCATTTATTGCTAGAATGGCTGTAAAATAAAAATGAATTATAGAGAAAAATTAAATACATTAC
>DATESK010000044.1:0-5890 GCA_035270865.1 Clostridia bacterium
AGGTTCACTTTTGGGTATTGCGTTTGCCGTGGTAATATTCAAGTTACTTCTTCAATGGACATTAGGCTCTGCTATCACATTCCCAATATCGTTTTGGAAACTGATAGTTTCAATGGCCGTAGGAATGATAGTCACGATGCTTGCAGGTTCTATTCCTATGTTTTTGGCAAGAAGGCGCAGCGTGCGCGAAAATCTTCTTGCTACCTTAAAAGAAAATAATAAACAAAAACTCGCGCTCTTCATTTTTATGTCAATTTTGCTTGCGGTATGTTTATTTTTTGAATTTACGATTGAAACCGCAACCGCAGGTGTTTACGCGCTCATTGCGTTTATTGTGATAATTCTTATGGTTGTAATGTTTTCGCCTATGTTTTTGACGCTGTTTGAAAAAATAACAAGACACTCCCAAAAATGCAACAAATCTCTAAGAATAGCCACGCTCAACTTGTCGCGCGTGCAGTCTAGTCGCAGAGGGGTTCAAATTTTGGCACTCGGCTTGACAGTCAGCGTTATGCTGTTTGTCGCGTGGAATATGACAACAACAATGTATACGGCGTTAACTTCGCAGTTTTCCGAAATGATTTTGGTGTCTAATGTCCCTGTGGATAATAACTTAAAGTCGGAAATGGAAGAGGTTTTGGGAGTAAGGTCGGTAGTTCCTGCAATTTGGAAACAAGTACAATTAGAAATTGACGGAGAACATAAGAGTATAACTGTTCTTGGCGCAAAGGAAATACTAAACCATATCGACTTCGAATATATTACTGACGAAACAGAAACTAAAGACATTTTGGCGGCGGGACTAAATACTGACGAAAGGTACGCGTTTTTAGATTATGCATATACTGTTTTGTACGGTGTAAAAGTTGGAGACCATATTAACTTAAAACTTGAAGACAAGACGGCGCAATTTGTTGTGGGCGGAATTTTGAAAAGCGAACTTTTCACGGGAAATTATGCAGTCATTTCTCGCGAACAAATGTCGGATGCATTTGTGCTTCCTTCATTTGACACCATTATGCTTTTTGCAGATAATACGGAGAAAACAGAAGGCGTACTCCGCACAACTTTTGCTGACCGCAACTTTTTTATTATAGGCGCGCTTGAAAGTTTCCGCTATGAGGTTGATTCGTTTTCTAGCGTATTTGATCTTATAGGAATGTTGGCATATATTATTGCGGGTATGGTTTTAATTAGTATTATTTCAAATACGGTTGTTTCGCGGTCGGCGAGGTACAAAGAAAGAGGGCAGTACTTGGTTGCTGGAATGTCGAAAAAAACACTGTTTTCCATTGAAGTGCTGGAACATATTTTGATTGCAGTTGTCGCGGCGGTGCTTGCGTTTGGATTATCTACACTCCTAACAATTTGTTTAATTGACACATTACTTTTGTTTGGTGTATACTTAAATTATTCCTTTGCAATACTGCCCGCGCTATGGGTAACGGTAGCAATTTCGCTTGCATATATTATTATGCCATTTGTGGGCAACTATAAAAAGAATTATACTCTGCAAACTCGAGAGTAACAAAAATGTAACTTAAAAAGTGTTGCAAGTCAGCTCGAAACTTAATTATAAGAGGAAGTATGAAAAAAAATATTAGAATTGTAATAGCCGTAATCGCTGTAGTATGCTTAATTAGCGTTCTTACCGCCTGCAATAAGGGCGGCGACATGGCGGTACTCGACCGCAATATTATTGCTGAAGATTTTGTGGCGTTAGGACTTGAAAGAGTTGACGAAAACTACAAAGTCAATTTGACAACTGCCGAAATTAAAACTCTTGAAGACCCCGTTAATTATATTTTTTTGAAGAACGCATTGCGCTTTAGCGCAGGCATAATGAATGCTTCAACAATTCGTGTTCAAAAGCTTGCAAGGTTGAATTCGGTTCTTTGGGTAACTTCTGATGATGTTCTGTTTTTAGATAGCGAGGAAGTAGCAAGCGATGCTAAAATGAAAGAAGCCTTCAAGTTGTTTTCCGATGCAGGTTTAACTTCCGAAGACATCGCCGATATGTTTTCTACCGCAATCATCTATTCTCTAGACAATTTAAAATTAACTTATTTACAAATAAAGACAGAGATTGTCGCGTTAAAGGACAGTTACAAGCCTGAGGATTTTTCTTTAGCAGAGGATTATCAAGATAAAATATTATTTTTGGAATACGAAATTAAGAATATTGATGAGTCGATAACGCGTTATGATAAAATTATCAGCGAAGAGACGAATGTTCGTAAAACTATTATTGATGCGAAAGTTCCGCTAGCTAATGTTGTAGATGCGTTTGCAAAAATTATGCTTTCGTTTAATTCCGAGTCTATGTTTTCACTTTCTGAAAAAGTGGAACTAAATGTTGATAGTACATCAGGTGAAACTGTTTTTAGTTTTAATATCTCTGCAACTGCACCTGAGCTTAATGCCTATATCGGCGGTATTAAAACAAATATTGACGAAATCTCAAATTCATTTTCAGATAGTGATATAAAAGCAATGACTGACGCATTTATTACACTTGCAAAACTTTTTGAAGAAATAAGGCTTCCGATATTTTTGCCAATAAACGAGTTTTCGAGTATTTTAGCGGTATGTACAAATCTTTTTAATTTTTCATCTAATTTTGCATCGGGGGGCTTGGGCGCAATTGATACCACATTTGCCCAAAACTTTATTGATATTGAAAATGCTGTTTATGTCAAAGAGAATTATGCAATATTGTTTGCCAAAATTGTGAAAGCTGCAATAGGTGATGATACTGCAACTTCAATGAAAGCTGATTTAGACGCTTATAAGATAGGTTTAGGAACCGATGTTTTCGCGCTTAAAAAACATTTGATAGGCTTGATATTGATTGGCGGTAATGTTTTTGATGAAGAATTACAATCTAGCCCTTATATAAACGAAGTTGACCGACAGAAAATTATGGCAACTTTGATTTTGGATCAAAACCGCAGTCAATTCAAGAGATCTTATTTCACATATCTTCAAGAACTTGCCGAAGGAGATGAAGATTTTGCCAGATTAGACTCAGCAGCAGAACGAATTTACACGAATATTAAAACTTTGTCTGGTCAAGATGTACGCTCTGCACAAACTTTACATTCTGAAGAATGGTACCAAGAAATTTTGACTATGTGTGATAACACGCTAAATAGTGAAGTCAATTATTCTATCGACAGTCTTATAAACTGCTATAAATTGATGATTGATGATTTTTTTACAAATAGTTTTGTCGATATTAACGAACTTGCCGCTATGGGAATGCAAACTACAGAAGGTACAAATTATGCCCGTTTGATGGCTATTGAGAGCGAAACTGAATATGGCGTTATGTTTAGAAATTATTTAATTTCGATGTTAATGGATAAAAAATAATAGCTACTTATGTAAATAAATAGTAATTTTATGGAGAAACAATGGCATTTTTCAAATGTAAAAAAAATCTTGTGGCTGCTATCGACAAAGTATTGCCAAATGAGGGCTTATTAGGGTTTATTGCGCCGCTACCGAACCTTGATAAGGCGAAAAGAGTTTTATTTATCGGTCCGCATCCTGATGATATAGAAATCGGAGCGGGTGCGACTCTCAATAAGTTTATCAAAGCGGGAAAAGCCGTCAAAATGGTAATCTGCACTGACGGAGGTTCGGGTTCAGCCGATACGAGTTTGACTTGTGAAAAAATAAGCGCAACCCGACTTGATGAAGCAAACGCGTCTGCTAAGGTATTCGGTTTAGACGGAGTTCTTAACTTGGGATATCCAGACGGCGGAGTTTACAGCGAAAACGAACTAGCGGAAAAACTTGCGCAGGTTATTTATGATTTTGAACCCGACCTTATACTTTGTCCCGATCCGTATCTTCCAAATGAAACGCACCCCGACCACCTAAAATGCGGACGGGCAACAGCAACTGCAGTTACTATCGCTTCATTTTACTTTTCAGCGAAACGGCACGGACTTGACTTTGACCCGAAAAAAATTATAGCGATGCGAACACTTGCGTATTACTACACCCACCGCGCGAATGTGTTTGTCAAGGTAAGCGAAGAGGACACCACCGCAAGACTTAACGGTCTTAAATGCCATAAAAGCCAAATGAGTGAAGGTTTGGCTGAAGGGCTTGCACTTTATCTTTCGCTTCGTGACAGCGCAATGGGTAAAAAGGCGAGCGGAAAATTGGAGAATGAGGAAGAAGGCAAAATCAAAACCGCTGAAGGATTTTTTGCAATGGGACCTCTTCATCAACATTGCGTGTCGGAAGTTAATTTTTTCTAAAACGCTTTCGATTTTGAAAGTTAATAAAGTTTATTGACATTTGTAAAAAAATATTTTAATATAGAAGTATAGCAATCCCAATCGATGAATTTTCGGAGAGTAAGACGGCGAACACAAAACTATTAACAGTTAAGTGCTATCGTGTCTTCGATAGCACTTTTTTATTTTCTAAATAAGGAAAACTTATATTTTGGTTGTCTAAATAACAAGCAAAAAAAATAATATTAGCTTAAAATAATTTATAGTAAACAAAAATCAAACACTAGTAGAGGGTATTATGAAAAGAGTAGGCGTTATTGGAATTGTAGTGTCGGGCAATAAAGATGTTGTTATGGAAATGCAGAGTTTGTTAAGTGACTTTGCAGATATCATTATCGGCAGAATGGGAGTACCGCGCAATGAAGTGTCGGCAATAAGCCTAATCGTTGAGGGCACAGTTGAGCGAATTTCGGCTTTAACAGGACGGCTTGGAAAGTTCCCTGAGCTTAATGTTAAATCCGCGCTAACCACATTTGAGGTCGAATAGCACATAATGCAATTTAGAATTTAGGTTCAAAATTCGTAAAAGTGCAATTTAGAATTCAGGTTCAAAATGCGTAATAAGTGCAATTTAGAATTTAGGTTCAAGTGTAGCAATAAAGTAATTTGGAATTTAGTTTGACATACGCATTATTTTTCCTAAATTATAATGCAAAAAAAATAAAAAAATTGTATGAATTTTATGCAAACGGAGGACATATGAAAAAATTTTTAGTAGTAATGTTAGCAGTTGTAATGTCGTTTTCAATTGTAGCTTTCACAGCTTGCAATAAAACAGGTGAAGAGGTCACAACATTGCGTTTTGCAGTTCCTGACGGCGCGACTGCGCTTTCTGTGGCTAAACTTGTAAATGACGGAAGCAAGGTAGGCGAAGAGACTATAGATGTTGCAGTTGTTTCGGCCGCTCTTATTGGCGCTGAGGTCGGCGGCGAAAAAGCGGATATTGCAATAATGCCCACAAACGCGGCTGCAAATGTAATAAACAAAGGCGGAAAATACAAGATTGTCGCAACCAACATTTTTGGAGTGCTTTATCTTGTGGGACAAGGAGATATGGCAAGTTTTTCTCTTAACGATTTGCCGGGTACAGTTGTTCTTTCCATTGGACAAAAAAACACTCCGCAATATGTGTTTGAAGCAATATTGAATGAAAACCATATAGCTTTTGACTATGGCACAACGGCGGTTGCGGACAAGGTAATAATAAACTTTGTTGCAGACGGAAGTGCGGTCATCGGTGGTTTGGACGCAGGAACGGCGACCTTTGGAGTGCTGGGCGAACCTGCAGTTACAAATGCAGCGAAAAAAGGTTATAATAATTTGTTTGATTTGCAACAGGGCTATGCAAATACTTTGGGTGTGGAAGCGTTGGGTTATCCCCAAGCCTCACTTGTCGTGAAAACCTCGGTGCTTGAAGCAAGACCTGATTTTATCGAAAAACTTTTGGTTGAACTTGAGAGCGGTGTAGAGTGGCTTAATGTTGAAAGCAATAAAGGAACAGTAACTAGTATCCTTTCAAATGCAGGTAGCGTAACAACTTTCCCTGTTGACAGCATTGCGCGTTGTAATGTAGGATT
>DATESK010000045.1:0-6733 GCA_035270865.1 Clostridia bacterium
TGTGCTTAAAGATATAGACGGGGTGGGAAGAAAAAGAATTGATTTGCTTTACGACCACTTCAAAAGCCTTGACAATATAAGAAACGCAAGCCTTGAAGAACTAGAAAAAGTCAAGGGTATAAGCCATAATATTGCGGAAAATGTCTATAAGTTTTTTCACTAATGCCTTGATTTAGATATGCTTCTTTAGTATACTAAAATATACGCGGGTACGCGAGAGCGCTCAAAGTTTTGACAGTTACAAGGCGTAAATCGCACCGAAAAAGTTGCGATTGAATAGAGGAATGAAAGCTAATTAAGCGCGGGCAGTTATGACACGCAGTAAAAATATTAAATATTGGCAATTAGTGACACGCAGTAAACAGCAGTTTAGGAGCAAATATGGATTCAGAACAAAGCTTTGAGAATGCAAAAGAGATTTCAGTTTTGCCCGAGGATTTTGCAAAAACAAATAATATAAAAATCATATACGCGGAAATGGATAAACCCATAGTGCTAAGAAGTATGCTTGTCAACCGTCCCGGATTGATTTTTGCGGGCTATGAGGAATATTTTGCCTCTCAGCGTGTGCAGGTTATTGGAAATGCTGAAGTTGCCTATCTTTACAGCCTTGAGAAAAGTGTATGTCTTAAGCGTTTTGAAAGTTTTATAAACAAAGGTATTCCCTGTATTATTATGTGCAGAGGGCTTGAATTACCCGATGGAGCGGTGGAAATTGCAAAGAAACATCAATGTCCGTTGTTTATGTCCTCTCTTCCTACATCGCAGTTTGTTAACAATTTAGTGCATTATCTAAACGAAGAACTTGCTGATTTTATGAATATCCACGGAGTTTTGCTGGATATATCGGGACTTGGCGTTATGTTGACCGGGCGCAACGGTATAGGAAAAAGCGAAACGGCACTAGAGCTTGTGCACCGCGGTCATATGCTTGTTGCTGATGATGTGGTGGTTGTCAAAAACATAAAGAACAAATTAGTAGGACGCGCTCACGAACGCATAAAAAACTTGTTAGAAGTTAGGGGCGTGGGTATCATCAATGTTGAAGAGATATACGGTATTAGCGGCGTTTTGGACTACAAACAGATAAATTTCATTGTGGAACTTGTGCCTTGGGACGACAAACTGGACAGGCTAGGGGACGCCAATCTCACGGAAAACATTTTGGGCATTGAAGTTCCCAAGCTTCAAATTCCCGTTATTGCAGGCAGAAACCTTGCCATAGTGATTGAGGCGGCGACCAACAATATGCGCCTTAAAGCTATGGGAAAAAATGCGGCAAAAAATTTAACTTCGGCATATTGCAATAAGAGAGGAAAATCAAAATAATGTCCAATCTTTAGCTTAAACAATTATATTCGTTTTGCTCATATAATGAATTATGAGCGAAAACAAACTAATACAAGAGCTAAAGCATATTGAAGAGTTGACAATACGCGAAAATGTGTCGGCAAAAGAATTGACTACTTTCAAAGGTGGCGGAGTTGCTCGGCTTCATCTTGCGCCAAAGAACATAGATGCGCTGATTGGAACTATTCAAACGCTGAGTGAAAGCAATATCCGTCCGCTTATAATAGGCAAAGGCGCGAATACAATTATAGACGATAACGGCATAAGCGCGCCGCTGTTGTCGCTCGCAGCTTTTTCTGAAATCACCGCAAAAGGTAATTTCGTCAAAGCGGAAAGCGGATGTTCGGCGCAAAAGCTGATGCAGTTTGCAAAAAATAACGCCTTGACAGGACTTGAATTTTTGGCTGGTATTCCCGCAACGGTTGGCGGTCTTGTGGCTATGAATGCAGGTGCGTTTGGTGTGGAAATCAAGGATAAAATTGTAGAATGCGAGATACTGTCCGATGGTTTGGTCAAGACTTGTATGCCTGAATTTTCTTACCGTAAAGGTCGTTTTGAAGGGATTTTGCTGTCTGCAACTTTCAACCTTGACTTCTCTACAAAGGAAGAAATTGAGGCGGAAATGAACCGCAATTTGAGTATGCGCCATAAAAAACAGCCTTCGTACGCGTCTTGCGGAAGCGTATTCAAGGCGGCAGACGGAGTGCCTGCGGCGGTCTTTATTGAACAGACAGGCTTAAAAGGCTTTCGCATAGGCGGCGCGGAAATTTCCAAACAGCATTGCAATTTTATTGTTAACATTGACAATGCAACCGCAACCGACTTCTTAAAACTCGTGGAACTTATACAAAATTCGGTGTATTATGAATTTGGAACAAAGTTAGAATCGGAATTTGTTTTGCTAAAGGATAAAACCGCAAGTGCAGCCGACTAAACTGATAAACAATAGTAAAATTTTCAAAGAACTGTAAAGAGGAATAGATATGAATATTTTTGGGGATTTCCACAGCCATACAAAAACCAGTGACGGATTTGGAACATTAGAAGAAAATCTTGAACAGGCAGAGAAGCAAGGTTTGAAATATTTAGCCGCTGTTGAACACGGATTTAGCACGATAGGATTTCATCAAACACTTGAGAAATTCAAAGCGCAACAGGAAGAAATCACAAATCTTCAAAAAACCACATCAGTTAAAATCCTCCGTGGACTTGAAACTAATATTACGGGCTTTGACGGCAAACTTGATGTTGATGAGGACACCATAAAACAACTTGATGTTCTGCATTTTGGAACGCACCGTTTTATTCATTCCAGGCGTAACGGGGAGTATTTCGTATTTGCTTTAGTCAATGGTTTTGCTCCAAGATTTATTAGGGCTTCAAACACTGAGCTCACGGAAAAAAACACAGTTTCGTATATCAAAGTTATGGAAAAATATCCTATTGATGTTGTTTGTCACCTGCTTAGCCGCGCGATTGTAGATGTTAAACGGGTGTGCGATGCCGCAAAGGCAAACGGTTGTTATATTGAACTTAACGAAAAGCATATAGACGCTTTTGAGGACTGTATAGATATAGTTTTAGCATCGGGTGTAAATTTGATATTAGGAAGCGATGCTCACCGTCCAAAGGACATAGGTAAATTCACAATGGTTGAGGATTTTATAGACCGACATCATGTTCCAAAAGACAGGATTGTTGGAATTGGAATGGAGCCTAAGTTCAAAAACAAGTAGTAATTATCAAAATTCCAAAGTATTAGTTAGAGTATTATAAAAATAAAGAAAAAAAATAATTAAATTGAACAGGTAGAAAAGAATTAAAAAATAGAATAGATAGAATTAAAAATAAACAAAAGATTAGGTATAATGGACAAACAAACTTTCAAAACTCACGCAATTTCAGAGGCACTTGGGGTAAGCAACAAAAGTAACTGTTGCCGTCTTGCCTATCTTTCCGCAATGCTTAAAACGGTAGGTGCAATTGAAGTTTCACGCAAAGGCGCGCAAGCGATGTTTAGTTCGGATAATTCCGAAATCATTGCTTCAATAGCTAAAGAGATAAAAGTTTTATATCTAACGGAAATTGAAATTGAACGCTCAAAGTATACAAGCGGAGCAAAAAGGGGAAGCCAACGCTATGAACTCCGTGTGCCGAAAGGTCAAACGAAACAACTTTTGCAGGACACTTGCGCTATGACGGTTGACGGCGAGGATTTTACAGGGTTTGTATCGGGAATTTCGCAAAAGCTAGTGGAATATGTGTGTTGCGCACAAACTTTTGTGCGTGGCCTTTTTATTGGTTGCGGTAACATTTATGTGCCGTCGACATCAGATGACGAGGAAACGAAGAAGAGCGAAGGTTATCATCTTGAGTTTCAGTTTAACGATGAGGAAACCGCAGCCGACTTGGTGAAACTGCTTGCAACTTTGGGAATAAACGCCAAGAGTAATGTTTGGGGTGTTTCATACTTAGTTTACTTGAAAGAAAAGAATGCTATAATGCATCTATTTCAAATTTTGAATATGCCTGAAACCACCCTTAAACTTCAGGAAATTATGAAAGAGCGCGAGCTTAGGGGGAGTATAAACCGTACAGTTATTTGCGAAGCTGCAAACCTTGATAAAAGCTATATCGCATCGGTTGAACAACTTCAATCGATACAAATTATTGAGAAGCGGGACGGACTTAGTTCGCTTAGTCCGCTACTTAGGGAAACCGCGCTTGCGCGTATAGCAAATCCGCGACAAACACTTCAAGAACTTGCGGAAATTTTGGGAATTACAAAGAGTTGTCTTAACCACCGAATGAGAAAAATATTACAACTTGCAAAAGACAACACAATATAAGAAAACAATACAATAGGCAAGACGCTATGAGAAAAATTACAACTTGCAAAAGACAAGACGGTATAAGAAAACAATATAACTTGCAATAGACAAGATACTAGAGGATAAAAATGAGTGAATTTGTGCATTTGCACCTGCATACTGAATATAGCTTGCTTGACGGGGCTTGCCGTCTTGATGTCGCAACCGGAAAAGCTGAAGACGGAAGCACCATACATTCCTATCCGCTTTGCGAAGCGCTAAAGGCTAAGGGTATGAATGCGGTTGCTATTACCGACCACGGAAATATGTACGGCGTCTATACCTTTGTCAATACTTTGCAAGGGAAAGGCATTAAACCAATTATAGGCTGCGAGTTTTACACTTGCAGCGATTTGAACAAAAAAACAAGCGAGAACAAAGAATATAACCACCTTGTGCTTTTGGCGAAGAACGAAGAAGGTTACAAAAACCTTATGAAGCTAAATTCAAAAGCATTCATTGACGGTTTTTACTATAAGCCCCGAATTGACCTCAATTATTTGGAAAAGCACTCAAAAGGTTTAATTTGTATGTCCGCGTGCCTTGCTGGCGTTATTCCGCAACTTTTGTTGCAAAAACACTTTGATGAAGCCGTTGACTATGCAACCCGTCTAAAGGGTATGTTTGATGACGGCGATTTTTATATTGAGCTTCAAGACCACGGAATTGAGGAGCAAAAACGCATAATGAACGACCTTGTCGCGGTTGCAAGAAAAGTTGGCGTCAAGGTTGTAGCTACAAACGATGTGCACTACATAGAAAGAGAGGACAGCGAAATTCAAGATACTTTGCTTTGCTGTCAAATGAAGAAATCCAAAAACGACCCCAACCGTATGCGGTTTGAAACTGACCAGTTTTATCTTAAATCGGCGGAGGAAATGGAAGAACTTTTTGATTGGTGTCCCGAAGCGATTTCAAGCACGGTGGAAATTGCGTCCAAATGTAATTTTAAATTCAAAACAAAAATAGCCGAACATTTTATTCCGCCCTACACCAATGACGAAATCGGCACACGCACCGCAGACCGCTATCTTTGCGATTTGGCAAATGAGAAAATTAAACTTAGGTACAAAGTTATAACAGAAGAGGTGCGCAACAGACTTGACTATGAGTTGTCCGTCATCACAGAATGCGGATTTGCGTCCTACTATTTGATAGTCTGGGATTTTATCAACGAAGCTAGGAAAATGGGTATTCCAATAGGACCAGGCCGTGGAAGCGGAGTGGGCAGTATAGTTGCTTATGCCATAGGAATTACGCAGGTTGACCCAATTAAGTACAATTTGATTTTTGAGCGTTTCTTGTCAAAGGAAAGGGTTTCTATGCCCGATTTTGATATTGATATATGTTGCGATCACCGTCAAGATGTTATCGACTATGTTGAACGCAAGTACGGAACAGAAAATGTAACCAAAATTATTGCTTATTCAACTATGGCGACAAAAGCTGCGATAAAGGATGTCGCAAGAGCGTTTGATGTGCCGTATCAAACAGCCAATGAGTGGGTAACTTTTATCCCCTTTGGAATGAATATAAACGAATGTCTTGACAGTAAAAACGGTTCGCCTGAGTTTACCAAGCTATACAGAGAAAACCCTGATGCTAAAAAAGTTATTGACGAGGCGATAAAACTTGAGGGTATGCCAAGGCAGGTTTCTACTCACGCCGCAGGAGTTGTCATATGTTCCGAACCTGTTGTGGAGCATGTTCCGCTTCAAAGGAACAAGGAAGATATAACGACACAGTTTGATAAGGTTCAAGTCGAAGCTTTGGGACTGTTGAAAATGGACTTTTTGGGACTGGTTACTTTAACCGATATTGCAAAGGCCTTAAAATACATAAAAGCCGATAAGGGTGTCGATATTGATTTTAGCAAAATGGAGTACGACGATCCCGAAGTTTTTAAGCTAATAGCAAGCGGTGATTGCGAAGCTGTCTTCCAACTTGAAGGCGGCGGAATGAAAAAATTTATGTCCAAGCTAAAGCCCGATTGCCTTGAAGAAATAATCGCTGGAATATCTTTGTACCGTCCCGGTCCTATTCAATTTTTGGACAAGTATATTGAAGGAAAACTACACCCCGACAAGGTGGAATATGCTCATCCTCTCTTAAAAGAAATTTTGGATGTAACTTACGGCTGTATTGTTTATCAAGAACAGGTTATGCAAATCGCGCGTTCCCTTGCAGGCTTTTCTTTCGGTGGTGCAGATGTTATGCGCCGCGCTATGTCAAAAAAGAAAGTTGATATCTTGCTAAAGATGAAAACCTTGTTCGTTAACGGGGGCGAAATGGCAACCGATAAAGGCACGGTTACCGTTCCGGGTTCGGTCAAAAACGGAGTGCCGAAGGAAGTTGCAAATGAACTGTTTGAGCAGATATTGAAATTTTCAGAATATGCCTTTAACAAATCACACGCTGCGGCATACGCGGTTTTGTCCTATCGCACGGCATTCTTAAAATGCTATTATCCTTTGCATTTTTTAGTTGCTGTTATGAATAACCGCTTAACAAAA
>DATESK010000046.1:0-3156 GCA_035270865.1 Clostridia bacterium
GCTTTGTTCGTTTTTTTCTTGGCAATCAATATCTCCGCAAAGATTTGTTGCTCCAGCCTGTGCATTGAAAGCTATGTCATCTTGTTCCGCATAATTTGCGTTACAAAATTCATCTTTCACTTTCTGCTCATCAGTACCCAAATTGTCGGCAGCTAATTTGCTCCGTCTTTCCATTTCGGCGAGTCTTTGTGAGCGTCTAGTAAATTCCGCTTCCAATGCATTATAGGCTTTGTGCAATTCCTCTGCATTTTTGAACTTCCCTATTGTTTTTGTAGATTTCTCTGCTGTTGCTTCTTCCTCATCACTTTTAGTAACCGTGAAATTCTTAACTGCTTTTTCGTCCATAAACTCCCTCTTTAGCCGTTATATTTTTTCTTGTCCTACCGCATTCAACTTTTCCTCTAACTCCGACATTTGAAGGTTTAGGCTACTAAGTTCCTTATGTCTGTTGATATGCGCAAGCACTCTAGCTTTTTGAGCGGTGTTTTCCGACACCGATTTTGTAATAAGCAATTTTGTATGCTCGTCAATGTGCAGCAAGTGGTTGTCAACGCTATCAGGAATAACGGCTTTAGACATCAAAGCAGCGTTTTCCCTCTGCGCCTTTTTCATATGCAGTTCGTCAATATCTCTGCTGTCTTCCCAGTTGCCAAAGCCCAAAATATCAAATATGCGTGTTTTAGAGCGTGCCGTCATTCCGCCGTTATCGTCCGTCAATAGTCCCAACTTTAAGAGTTCAAGCAACATTGTCTTTCGTCCTGCGTTGGTATCTTCAAGTTCGTTTGCGGTATCAAAAACCAAATCGTCATTAGATAAGTCGGTTGCGGAAAACGCGCGCATCTCCACATCTCCGTTTTCGCCGGCTATGCGTTTAATGCGTGGCAAAGTCGCAAACTGTTTGTAAAGCCTAAGTATCTGTTTTCCAACTTCCTTGACGCAACTGCGTAGACTATCCGCCGTAAGCGAAATTCGCGTGTCATCTTGCTCAAGCAAAAGTGATATAGCAGTTCCGCTTGCAACATTTGACGGCACTTGAGAATAGGTTGTAACTTCACTAACTCCGCTTATCATAACGAATTCGGAGAGTAGCCTATCTTCTTCGATATGGAAATCGCTAGGCACTTGCCCCGCGTTCAGCATAATAGGCGGAGTTGAGCCTTGGCGGTAAATTAGAACTTTACCAGGAGATAAACCTTCCTCTTCAAGATTATCGGTGTCCACCGAACCATCTTCAACTGCCATAACGCCCATTGCTATGCGGTTCATAAACTCGTGCTTGCGGTTTTTCACCGTGTTATAGGACCTTTGCACAGGAATTATGCGTTCGACAACGCTTGTGCCGAAAAATTCGCCGATAGTGTCAAGGCAAACTTGCTTGCAAAACGGATAACATCGCAAACCGTTTTCGCCGTTTATATATGGCAGTTCGCCATCGTATAGCAATTCATCTCCGCCTACAATTATCAGTCTGCCGTTAGGATAATTCGATGTTGGCAGTTCGTATTTTTCAATAACTATAATCGCATTTTCCAGTTGTTCGGAATTGACCGTAGGCGTGGTCGCGCTATATCCTAGTCCCCCGCACACCGAGGCATTGTCAAGCGAAAAGACGCTTACGCTAGTCCCTTTGACATCCTTACCCCATAGTCTTTTAACTTCGTCCGCCGTGTAGGCTTTAGCGTGTATAATCGAATTTTGAGCATTTATATCTGCCACCGCTAAATTTTCGGGGAATATTTCAAAGGGCGGAATAACCAAAATCGAAACATCTCCCTCGCGTACTGTCTTATCCGCATCTAATACCATTCCCTTTTCGGTATCCCATACAACTTTATAAAACGCCGTACCGCAAGTTTCGCTCCACATATTCGCTCGGCTAAGCAGTTCGTTCCAGTTGTTTTCGGCGCATATCGTTTCAAGCACCGCTGTAGAAAATTTTGCGGAAGCGACATCAATATCGTCAGAGGTTGACGGCCGCACACTCGCTTTCGCTTTGACACGCGCCAGCTTTGACAATCTCGTTTCAACAATAGGCGCGATATGGTTGTATACCTCGCGCTGTTGCCAAAAATATTGTTTACCGTCTTCTTCAATATCGCCCCTGTGCGAAATTGAACAAAATTGATTTCCCATAAGAAAATTCATATTCAATCTCCAGCACAGTTCAAGCGGACGGCGCATTTCCCGTCTTTTTTCAAAATCTTCCTTGACGCTTGCAACAAGTTCATCAACACTTTGCTTCATTTTTACCTCTCCTTGCCTTGGTTTTCAGGCTTTTAATTCTTTTGACTTTGACATCTTTATTTGCGGATATTTTTACGAATTTTGCTTTATCATTTAATTTGCTTTTTGGTTTTGCCATAACTTCAGCTTGTTTGTTAAATTTACATTCGCTTTCTTCTTTAGGGCTATCGTCATTTTGCAAATCTTCGAAACTCTTTATCGTGCTGTTGTTGGTTGCGCGCATAATCATATTCGGCAACCCTTTCGGCACAAGAAAATGCCCCAACTTTCGATAAATTTCCCGTGCGCAATCCTCACATAACAAAATGTTTTCATTTCCGTGGCGCAAAATGTAATTGAAGTTTTTTTCACAAAAGTTGCAGACATCACTCTGGTTTACATTTTTCATTTATTTTCTCCTTTTCTTGACTTTTAAGAGTTATGTCTGCTTTAGTCTTTTTTGCTTTTTGACTTTGCGTTGTTTCGGTTTTAGTCTTTTTAACTCCTTGACTTTGCCTTGTTTTATTATCTTTGCGTTTTTTTGATTCCTCATCTCTTAAAATTTTAAGCAACCGCTGTTTTTCTTTTTGCAGTTCTTCGTCCTCAAGTTTTGAAATGTTTGTTTCTGCCGATAGTTCTATATACGCTTTAAGCGCAGAGCTGTCGGCGGGATAATGTTTTGTTGTAACTTTGCGCCTAGTCAATTCCACCGCTCCGTCATCTTTGACGGCATATTCTTCCACTACCTCGTCGAAGGTATAGCCGGTAGCCTTTTTAAGTAGCGTTTTCATTATTTTTTCGTCCATATTTCCCCATAATAAAAACGCAAGATATTTCTATATTGCGTTTTTTGTACTGCGATTTAATTGAATATTTTTATTTTAATCTTACTTTTTCTTAACTTAAAAAAATGCTTTTTAGTTATCCTAAAAC
>DATESK010000047.1:0-2551 GCA_035270865.1 Clostridia bacterium
AAAAGACATAGTTTGCTATTTGCATGACGGTCGCAGCGCAAAAATTATGATTAACGGAGAACAAGTCGGCATAATGGGCGAGGTACATCCCGATGTCATAGAAAATTACGGTATTTCGCAAAGAGTTTATGTTGCAGACATATTAGCGGAAAAATTGTTTGAACTTCAAAAAACACAAATTCATTGCGCCGAACTTTCACGCTTCCCCTCAGTTCAAAGAGATTTGGCGGTCGTGGTAGATGATAGTATTGTTGCTGGCGATATGACTGATGCAGTAGTTAACGGAAAAATTTTGAACCTATCGAAATGCGAAATTTTCGATGTGTTCCAAAGCGAAGCAATAGGCAAAGGCAAAAAAAGCGTTGCGCTGTCATTTGAATTCGTATCCTTTGACAAAACATTGACCGATGACGAAATCAATGCACAAATGAAAAGAATTTTATTGTTATTGCAAAGAAAGTTTAAGGCAAAAATAAGATAGTGCTTATTGCAAAAGAAAGATTTAGCAAAATAGATAGTTATTAGAAAGATTTAGCAAAAATCAGATGTTAGTAAATGGTGAAAAATGATTGATGACAGGGCTTTAGTAATCTTAGAATATAATAAGATTTTAGCGCAGCTTGCATCCTTTACGCAGTCGGAGAGCGCGAAGGCGAAAGTTATGCTTTTACGCCCAGTGGTCGAAAAGAGTAAAGCTGAACAACTATTAAAGGAAACGCAGGAAGCGGACAGAGTTCTATTTGAATATGCTGTGTCGCCGTCTTTTGCTGTCGATGATTTATCTACCGCACTATCACTTGCAAAAAAATATGCGACGCTATCAATTTCGGATATTTTGAAAGTAGGCAGATGCCTAGCTACATCAAGGCGGGTGAAAACTGCGCTTGCAAAAATCAACAATATACCGATACTTTCGGGAATGAGTTCAATGCTTTATATTGATCAAAAGCTTGAAGATTCGATTTCATCCGCATTTATTTCCGACACCGATTTGGCGGATAACGCATCTGTTGCTTTACGGCAGTTAAGAGCCAAAATCCGAAAACAAAACGCATCTATAAAATCCACTCTTATAGGCTACACGACAAATGCGAACTACTCAAAATATTTGCAAGACAATATCGTTACAATCCGTTCTGACCGCTATGTTATACCCGTCAAAAGCGAACATAAGGGAGCTATTGCAGGCCTAATCCACGACCAGTCGTCATCGGGTTCAACCATATATGTTGAGCCTATGGCTATCGTCAATATGAATAACGACCTCAAAACTTTGCTAGTAGAAGAACAAGCGGAAATTGAAAGAATACTGCGCGACTTTTCTTCGCGCATAAACGCAATAGAAAGTATTATGACCTATTCCTACGATATGATTGTTTCCCTTGACACTATATTTGCGCGCGCGCAACTTGCTAAGGTTCAAAAGGCGGTTTGTCCCGATTTGAACGAAAAAGGGATTATCAATATATCAAACGGAAGACATCCGCTTATTGATGCGAAAAAAGTCGTCCCTATCACCATAAAAATTGAACAGAGTATCAAAATGCTGCTTATAACCGGACCTAACACGGGCGGAAAAACTGTTACGCTAAAACTTGTTGGACTGTTTACCGTAATGGCTTTGTCGGGCTTATTTGTGCCATCGTCATACGCTGATATCGCAATTTTTGATTCGGTTTATTGTGATATTGGAGATGAGCAAAGCATTGAACAAAGCCTATCAACATTTTCGGGACATATTAAAAACATTATAAATATTTTAGAAAAGATGTCGCCGAATTCTCTGCTTTTGCTTGATGAATTGGGCGCGGGAACTGATCCGTCAGAGGGTGCGGCACTTGCTGTCAGCATTGCGCTGTATGTCTTAAACTATGGCGCGAAAGCAATTTTGACCTCCCACTTTAATGACTTAAAAGAATTTGCTCTAACCTCGGAGCTAGTCGCAACCGCTTCTATGGATTTCGATATTAAAACCTTTGCGCCGACATATCGGCTTATAATGGGTGCGGTGGGAGCGTCAAATGCGCTCAAAATTGCCACACGGCTAGGGCTTAATAAGGAAATAATAATTGATGCGGAAAGTCGTATATCCAAAGAGAAGCGGGATTTTGATAATGTTCTAACCTCTGCCGAGGAAACCAGACGGCGCGCCGAAAAGGTTGTGAAGGACGCCGAACACGACCGAAAACAAGCGGAGTTATTTCTTCAAGAAGCCGAGCGCGAAAAAAATGTAGTGGCGCAAAAGCGTGAAAAACTCGACGAAACTATACGCAAGGAAACAAAAAGGCTGATTGAAAATTCGGTTGAAGAAGCAAACGAATTGATTGATGAAATTAGGGAAATACTTAATAGTCCACAGATTGAAGAAGGCGATTTGTTTAAGGCGCAAAAAATTCGCAAACAAATTGAAAATTTAGCCGCGCACTATGATGAAGAAAGTATTGTATCTGTTAAAAAGGCAGATGGCCAAGCGAAAGAGGGCGATAAGGTCTTTGTGAAAAGTTTGAACAATGTCGGTATTTTGGAAACGGTGTCAAGCCGTGGCGAAGCC
>DATESK010000048.1:0-3748 GCA_035270865.1 Clostridia bacterium
AGTAGGACTTGAGACACTACTGAAATCCGAACTTCAAAAGGACGGCGTATCGGTTATTGTTGCAAGGCGCGCGTGTGCGTTGCTTGACAGAAATTATCCGCCTGCTTACTCCATTCACGACTGCAAAAAGTGCGGTATGTGTTTAAGAATCGGATGCCCTGCAATAGAAAAGCAAAAGGATGGTTCGGCAAAAATCAACGCATCACTTTGCGTTGGATGCGGACTATGCAAAAAATTGTGCAAGTTTGGTGCTATTGAGGAGGGCAAGAAATGAAGATGGAATTAAATATACTTATAGTTGGAGTTGGCGGACAAGGTACGCTTTTAGCATCAAGAATTATCGGCATGATTGCAGCTGATTTAGGTTTAGACTGCAAACTGAGCGAAGTTCACGGAATGGCGCAACGCGGAGGTAGCGTGGTTACACACGCTAAGGTTGCAGAAGTTGTTACATCGCCTATTATTGCCCTTCACGATGCTGATATTATTATTGCGTTTGAAAAACTTGAAGCATTGCGGTACACAAATTTTTTGAAAGAAGAGGGTACTATTGTCGTCAACAATCAAGAAATTTTTCCTATGCCAGTCATTACGGGCGTAAGAGATTATCCGCAAGATATAGTTGGCGAGCTTAAGTTGCGCGCAAAAAAGGTTATCGTTATCGATGCGCTTAAAATCGCAGAGGAAATTGGAAATGATAAAACTGTCAATGTGATTATGCTAGGCGCGCTTGCAAAGTATTTAGGCATAGCAAAGCAAGTCGTGTTATCCGCTCTTAAAAAGTGCGTAAAACCGCAATTTTTCAGCATTAACGAATTAGCGCTTGAAAAGGGTTACGAACTAGAATAAAACTTAATTGTATGTAAGGAACAAAACGAATAACGGAATGTTGTGTTAATTAAGCCAAATTCGCGTCTTACATTAATGTATTATCAAAAATTTATATTTTCAAAATAAGTAAGGTTTGAAGTATCATAATAAGTAAGGTTTGGAGTATCAATGAAATATTACAACGAAAAAATTGAGACAATGTCAACTCTGGAAATGCGTTCGCTTCAATCGGAAAGGTTAGCCGAAGTTGTGGCGCGTGTTTATAACAATGTGCCGTACTACCGCGCAAAAATGGACGAAATTAAACTTAAACCGTCCGACATAAAAAGCATTGATGACATAGTCAAATTGCCATACACAACAAAACACGATTTGCGCGAAAACTATCCTTTCGGGCTTTTTGCAGCGCCTAAAAAGGATATTGTCCGTGTTCACGCATCTAGCGGAACAACGGGAAAATTGACTGTTGTAGGTTTAACTAAGCGCGATTTAGAAGACTGGTCGGAATGTGTTGCCCGCTCGCTTGTTATGGCAGGTTGCTCAGATGAGGACACAATACATATTTCTTACGGCTACGGATTGTTTACGGGCGGACTTGGAATTCATTACGGCGCGGAAAAACTTGGGGCTGTAACAGTCCCCGTGTCTTCGGGAAACACTATGCGCCAAATTATGTTGCTAAAGGATTTTGAAGCAACTGTGCTTTGTTGTACTCCGTCCTATGCAATATTTTTAGCCGAGGAAATGGAAAGAATGGGCGTAAAGCCATCGGACTTAAAGCTAAAAATCGGCATTTTCGGCGCTGAACCTTGGTCGGATAGTATGCGTTTTGAAATTGAAAAACGATTTAACATTAAGGCTTGCGATATATACGGTTTGTCGGAGATTTCAGGTCCTGGAGTGTCAATGAGCTGTGGAAATAGCTTCGGTTTGCATGTTATGGAAGATTTCTTCTATCCCGAAATTATCGATACTGAAACATTAGAACCGCTAGGAGATATGGAGAGAGGGGAACTTGTTTTTACCACATTGAATAAGCAGGGTATTCCGCTTCTTCGTTATCGCACGCGCGATATCAGCGAACTAAAACACGAATTATGCCCGACTTGCGGAAGAACACTTGTGAAAATGAAGCGAGTTAGCGGAAGAAGCGATGATATGCTTATCATCCGTGGCGTCAATGTTTTCCCGTCACAAATTGAAACTGTCTTGCTCAACATTCCTAGCCTAATCGGTTCGCACTATATGATTATTGCTGACCGCGTGGGCAATCTTGATACTATCGAAGTTCAGGTGGAAGTCAATGAGGCAATTTTCTCAGATGAAGTTAAGGAACTTGAAAAAGTTCGCAAAAATGTGGAATACGATATGCAGTCAATGTTGGGAATTTCAGCAAAAATAACTTTAATGTCGCCGAACTCACTCCCGCTGTCCGAAGGTAAAACAAAGCGGATTATAGACAACAGAAAGATTAAGGGGTAAAATTATGTTAGTTAATCAGATAGCTGTATTTTTGGAGAACAAATTCGGAAGACTTCATTCTCTTACAAGAACTTTATCGGATAGCGGTGTGGACATTTTATCAATGAACATCGCCGATACAAGTGATTTTGGTATAGTGCGAATGATAACCTCCGACAACGACAAGGCGGCAGTTGCGCTAAAGTCTGCTGGCTTCACCGTCAAGGCAACCAACCTTGTTGGCGTCAAGGTCGAGAATGTCCCTGGCGGACTATCTAATATCTTGTCGTGGCTAAGCGAAGAGGGCATAGAACTTGAATATCTCTATTCATTTGTGCATTCCGATGACAAAAAAGCTTTAATACTTTTCAAAACTTCTGACACAGAAAAGACACTTGCTACCCTTACCAAGCATAATATGAACTAGCAAAAGTCTCGGTTTGTACTTTTGGTTGCTTTCGGTTAGCATACGGAAAATTATGCCGCGGTGATTTTAGTTTTCCGTCAAACACCGAAACATATATAAACCAAGCTGAGACTTTTGCAATAAAACTTTTGGGGATTGCAATAAAACTTACTCTGCTCGTTGACCTTAATGCGGTAAGAAAAAATCTTGAGTATATAAAGGCGCGCGCAGGTGTGAAGCTTCTTTTTATGGTAAAAGCGGATGCTTACGGACACGGCTTGCGCCAAGTGGCAAAAGCAACGGTTGACCTTGTGGATTTTTTTGGAGTAGCAACCGTTGAAGAGGGAATTCTTCTTAGAAGGTCGGGTATAGTAAAACCTATTCTGGTAACGATTTTTTCTGAATTAGAAGCCGTTCTTGCTGTAAAGTATGGACTTAGCGTAGCGGTATTTTCTGAAAAGCAAATTATTGCGCTTCATTATGCGGTTGAAAAATTAAGGAATAAAGCTAGCAGAAATTTTTGCGATAATAAGATTAAATCAAATTCCGCAAGCGATTTTGAAATTTCAAATGCAAAGGTGCATTTGAAGATTGACAGCGGTATGAATAGGCTGGGCGTCAAGACCGAAGAGGAACTAAAGCAACTGCAAAAGTGCATATCGACTTGTCGAAATGTTGAAGTGGAAGGCTGTTATTCGCACTTGTATAATGTCAACGAAAAGCAATATATTAGGTTTGAAATGTTGGCAAAAATAGCTAAAGATAAATTTCCAAACGCGATTTTGCATATATCCTCAAGCGGAGCGGTTTGCGGAAACGGACTTGATAAATTCGATATGGTTCGTGTTGGAATAGCAGGCTACGGTTATGGCGATAATAATTTGAAACCCGTGGCGGAAGTTGTGTCGCAAGTTATTGTGGCAAAGCAAGTAAAGATAGGCGAACATATAGGTTACGGAAATTTTGTTGCCGAACACGATTGTAACATTGCGGTGATTTTTGGCGGTTATGCTGACGGGATAACAAGAAGCGGAGAAGGCTATGTTGAAC
>DATESK010000049.1:0-2091 GCA_035270865.1 Clostridia bacterium
CAAATGATAGCTTATACCTCACAGCTTGCGCATATTGTTTCCAGTAGCTTTGTAAAAAATCCGCGCGCAGGGGAGCATGCGGGCTTTTCGTCGGGAAGTTTCAGGGACATGACGCGTGTTGCTAAGCTAAATCCTGACATGTGGACGGAGCTTTTTTTGGATAACCGCGACAACTTGATTTCCCAAATCGAAATTTTGGAAGAGCATATTTCTGAGTATAAAACCGCTCTTAAGGAAAACAATGCGGAAAAATTAAACAATCTTTTGGCAGAGGGCGTTAAAATGAAAGAATTAGCCGAGAATAACCGCAAAGAGAGGCGAAAAAATGATTAAAGTGGATGTTTCGACAACACAACCGTATAGCGTGCTTATAGGCAATGGAATACTTCCGCAAGTAGGGTGTGAGATTTTGAAGGTAAGAAAATCCTCATCCGTCTTGATTGTGACGGATGATAATGTTGCGAAGTTATATCTTGAAACGGTGCAAAATTCACTTGCGCAATCTGGGTTTAGAGTTTTTTCATTTATAATCAAAAGCGGAGAGGAAAACAAAACTCCGCAAACCTATCTAAGTATCATAGAAAAAATGGCGGAGTGCGAACTTAACCGTGAAGATTTAGTGGTTGCGCTTGGTGGCGGAGTTGTGGGCGACACCGCAGGTATGGCGGCAGCAACATATATGCGCGGAATTGATTTCGTGCAAGTTCCCACGACTTTGCTTGCAGGAATTGACGCATCGGTGGGCGGTAAAACGGGAGTAGATTTGCCTGCGGGCAAAAATCTGCTCGGCGCATTTCATCAACCAAGACTTGTTATGTATGATTTGAATACGATAAAAACTCTGTCCGAAATTGACCGAAAGAACGGACTTGGCGAGGGAATAAAATACGCAATTTTATGCGGCGGTGAAATCCTTGAGATTTTGGAAAAAGGGTTAAACAGCGATAACCTTTTACGGTTTTGCGAACTTGCGGTTTGCGCAAAACGCGATATAGTTGAAAGTGATGAAAGAGAAAAAGGTGAGCGCAAACTGTTAAATTTAGGGCATACCTTTGGACACGCAATCGAAAAGAAGTCGAATTTCAAAATTCCGCACGGAATAGCGGTTGCAAAGGGCATATACATTATTGCAAAAGCAAGCGCGAGGGCGGGGAAACTAAGTTCTCTAGAATATGAAAGGATAACGGCTTTGCTTGAAAAATACGACCTTGACATAACTTGTCCATACTCAACTAATGAACTTTTTTCCGCTATAAAAATGGACAAGAAAGTTGTAGACAGCAAGCGGATTTCATTTGTCGATATAGCCGCGATAGGCGATTGCAAAATTGTTACAATTGACATTAAAACACTTGAGGAATATATAAATGAATGTAAAAATTGAGCAATCAAAACTTTATGGATGCGTAACCATTCCCGCATCAAAATCTTTTGCGCACCGCATATTGCTCGCCGCCGCGCTTTGCGGGGAAAGCACAACGGTTAAGGGCAAATTGCTTGGCGATGATATTTTTGCAACCATTGCGTGTTTGGAAAAGATAGGCGCACATTTTTGGGAAACAAACGAAAATGAGTTGCTAGTTACGCCCTCAAGTTTTAGTAAGCAAAATAAATACAAATTTAACGCGCAAGAGAGCGGTTCGACTTTGCGATTTTTATTGCCTGTTGTTGCAGCGCTAGGATTGACAGCTACATTCTTAGGAGAAGGCAGGCTTAATGAAAGACCTATTGCTGAGCTAGTTGAAGTATTGTGTCAACACGGAATTATCTCAAGCGGGAAATCATTGCCTGTTACAATCAGCGGAGAACTAAGGGCTGGAGAATATGTGATAAACGGCGATATCAGTTCGCAGTACATTACGGGATTATTATTCGCCCTGCCTTTGCTTGACGGTGACAGCACAATTGAAATTGTGGGCGATATGGTTTCGTTAAGTTATATTGATGTAACACTTGCAGTCTTAAAATCCTTTGGGATTTCCATAGTTAGAGCAAGAAATATTTTTATTGTGAAAGGCAAACAAAGCTACACTTCATCAAATTTTATCGAAGTGGAAGGCGACTGGAGCAGCGCGGGATTCTTTGCTGTCG
>DATESK010000050.1:0-6985 GCA_035270865.1 Clostridia bacterium
CTGTTTGAATGTGGTGGGCTGTTCATCATAGAACATCGCTTTGTGTGCGTATCCAATTTTTCTTTTGGATAATGCGTATTCTGCCGAGAATTCCACATCTTCTGTTAAGCAGAAGAAACACCAATTGTCATATTCCTTGACGACTTCCTTGTCAACCAAGAAACCTGTTCCCGAAATTGCGCAGCTTGTGTGCAGTATCATACGAGGATTGTTGAGGTATCTTGCTTCGCGTATAAACCAATAGCCATACCCGTCCGCAATCCAATTTGCTCCGAAGTTCTTTGAATTACGGTAGCTTGTAACCATTTTATAGCCGCTGTCGTAAACTTTATTAAGTTCCGTGATGTAGTTCTTTGTCAAAATGTTATCCGCATCAAGCACAATATAGCCTTCATAATTCCTATCGGCATACTCAGGCAAGGTGTGGAGTTTTTCAAATAAGAAGTGGAGAGCATAGCCTTTTCCAACTTTTGAAAGATCGGTTCTTTCAAAAACCTCACATCCGAGATCGCGGCAAATTTTTGCAGTCGAATCTGTGCAGTTGTCAGCTATAACTAAAATATCGACCAATTCTTGAGGATAGTCGTTTTTTCTGATGCTTTCAATAAGATGACCAATAACCAGCTCTTCATTTCGCGCGGAAATGACGATGGCATATTTGTGATTGTTAAATTCCGCTTTTTTAATTTTCGATGTTTTGAATAAACCTACAATAAGATAAACAAATTGATGAAGATATAATACAAAAAATATCAAACCGATGATGTTGCTAAACCAATAAATAAATGCGTTTAGTGTTGAAGTGAACTCGGTTTGCAAATTGAAAAGAAAAAACATAATATATATTCCCTTGTGATTTCGTAATTTATGGTACAACTTTGTGTGCGGTTCAAAATACGCGCTTAGAATATTATATAATCTAAACACTAATTTCGCAAGCATTTTGCTCATCTTTATTTTGATAGGTAAAATATGTATAATAGTTTGACACTAACAAAATAAGTGTGATAAAGTAAATACGAAAATTATATCTAATTATCCCAAAATAAGGAAAAATATGTTTCTAGAAAATGATAATAAAACAATAAAATCATCTCCGAAGTTTTTGTACAGCGGAGTTTTTGTATGGCTTATAGCTATTTTAACTTACATTTTCTGGATATGTGATTTAGGTTTTGTCGGCGTTTTCGTGTTGCTGTTGCTGTCCGCCACTCTGTTTTGCATTTGTCGTGATACCACTCCCAATATTGCAATAATCGTGCTTATGTGTTTTGCGTTTGACGATATCAATATAACAACTTTAGACATTATTTTGGTGTCGCTTGGCGTCGCTTTTGTCGTTGCGGGAATTATTGTTCATCTTTTTAGGTTCAAGCCTAGCTTCGATTTCCTAAAACCCAATAAAATTAAAGGTTATACATTTGCCGTCTTCTTGATCCTACCGCCCGTGGCTTTGGGCGGTATAAATTTGGCGGGAAGAAATGTCGGGATTAGCGCGCTTATTGTTTTGATGTTTATTGCAATGAGTTTGATGTATGTTTTGTTTTACGCTACAACCCAAAATTTCCAAAAAGAAAAACTACTTGAAGTTTTAGCGCGTTTGTTTATGGTGATGGGCGTGTTAATTTGTTTGCAGATGTTGACAATTGCGTTAAAATGCGGAAGTTTAGAGGCAATAAAAGTAGCTATTGGATACCGCAAATTTAGCTACGGATGGGCTCATCCTAATAATGTTGCGATTTTTCTTGCGCTAAGCATTGCGACAACACTTTATTATGCTGCAAAACTAAAGAAATTTGCTTTTCTTCCTATTATGTTAGCCGTGTTAGAATTTGCAGTTATGTTCCTCACAACCTCGCGCGGCGCAATACTTTTCACAGCGATTGCGTTGCCGTTTATTGCAATATTTGTATTTTTCAAGGCGCAAAACCGCAAGCAGGTTGGAATTTCGTATGCGGTTTGTATTTTGGTAGTGGCGGTTTTGGCAATCATATTAAGGGATAAGATTATGCAGACATTTTCAAGAATCTTTGAACTGGGTCTTAGCGATAATGGGCGGTTTGAAATTTACGAAAATGCGGTTGCATTATTCAAATCCTCACCTGTATTCGGCGTTGGGTTGGATTATGGCTTCGGCGTGTGGGGAACTTATCAAATATATTGGTTTCATTCGACAGCGTTTCAAATTCTTGCCTGTTTTGGCATTTTGGGTGTGCTTAGCTTCGCGTATTTTTTCATTATGCGTTACCGCGCGTTCCTTATCAAACCGTCAACGGTCAAAATTTTTATGCTTGCAGGATTATTGTTGCTTGAGGGCTATGGAATGATAGACATTGTGTTTTTCAACACTTTTGCCTATATGATAATGATGTTTATATGCCTTGGCGCGGAAAAAACATTGAACGATAAGCAAGGCTTAGCTTTTCCTAAATTTAAGCAAATAAAGTAAAGTAGGACAGACAGACAGACAGACAGACAGACAGACAGACAGACAGACAGACAGACAGACAGACAGACAGACAGAATAAGTAGCAAAAATTCTAAATTATAAGAATAAAAAAAGGTAGCAACCGCTATCTTTTTTTAATGTTGTTATTTTGTTATAAAAACAACTTATTGCTAAACTTATTGTAGTTTATTTTTTGATTAAATCTTACTTGTTTTCCTTTTTAAAACCTTTTTTGAACTTCTTCCAACCACCTTTAGTGCCGTTTAACATATCCTTTAGACCGTCAACTGACATTTGTGAAAACAGTCCGCCGGTAAAGCCTGAGAAGGAACGGAGAGGCATATCTCTTGAAGATTCCTGAATCATAAGCGAATTTTCGGAATTGCCGGAAAACAACTTGCTTCCGTAGAAAATTATACGGAAAATAAATTTGCCAAGTCCCGTTACGGCGATTTGTTCAACGGTATTGTTTATTGTGAATTCGCCCTTTTGGAAAGGAGTATTTTCAATCATATGCGCGCCGTAGATTGCTTCAAACTGCTCGTGCGGAATGCGTTTTTGTGGCATTTCAACCTCTGAGGGATTGTAGTAGTAAGGGGAACAATCTCGATAGTCGGGTATTTTTGCATCGGGATTTTTTGAAGTAACATTGACAGTTGCCGACAATTTAATATCTGCGCTCGATGCGCCCACTAAAATGTCAAAATCTCCGCTTTCTATGTGCCAATTTGAAATTGCGGTGTTATAGTAGGCAAATGAGCGGTCGTCAAGTTCCAATTCTACCTTTACGCTCTCGCCAACTTTCAAAAACACTTTTTTGAAACCTTTTAGTTCTTTCTTTGGGCGGAAAAGTGTGCTTTCCTTATCTGCTACATAAAGCTGAGCAACTTCTGCGCCGTCAACATTTCCCGTATTTTTGATGACGAATGAAACTTTAAGATTTTCGCCCTCTGTTATTTTATCATTTGACAATTTCAAATCGGAATACTCAAATGTCGTATAGGACAAACCAAATCCAAAGGGATATTGTACGGGTTTGTCGGCTGCTTCAAAAAATCTATAGCCGACATAGATACTCTCGCGGTACTCAACTGTGCGCGGCCCCATAGGGAAGTAACGGCTGACAACATTATCGTGGTTGCGGAAGGGGAATGTTTCGGCTAATTTTCCGCTTGGATTAACAGCACCGTAAAGCACATCGTAAGTCGCGCTTCCGCCTGCCTGTCCGCCTAGATAAACATCAAGTATTGCGCGGACTTTGCTTGCCCACAAAGATACCTTGATAGGTGAACCGCCGTTTAGAACTACAACGATATTTTGATTTACTTTCAAAAGTTCTTCAATCAAAGCATTGTGAGATTCGGGCATATTGATATGCTTGCGGTCAAATCCTTCGCTTTCGTACACATCGGTAAGTCCCACAAAGACGATAACTTTATCCTTGCCTTTTGCCGCTTCAACAGCTTTAGCGATAAGGGATTTGGAATAGCCGTCTTTCTTGAAGTTGTAGCCTGCTGAATAGGTGTATTCTTTATTTAATGAATTGAGATGATCAAGGAATGAAACTAATTTTGTTGTGTGAATGTGTGATGAACCAGCGCCTTGATAGCGTAATTTTTCTGCAAGCGCGCCGATAACGGCTATGCTTTCATTTTCTTTAAGAGGTAGCGCGCCGTCATTTTTCAATAGTACTGCGGATTCTGCGGCAACCTTGCGCGCAAGTTCGTGATTTTTCTCGTAGTCCGCTTTGTAGTCGGCGACTTCGTGTTCTTTGCATTCGTAAACGAACTTCAACACACGGAGTACAACTTTATCAAGGTCGGACTCAAGTAATTTGCCTTCATTGACAGCTTTAACAATATTTCTGTCATTCATTCCGCCGTTGCCCGGCATTTCTAAATCTAAACCTGCTTTAATACCTTTTACGCGGTTGTTGACTGCGCCCCAATCGCTGACCACTATGCCCTTAAAGCCCCATTCGTCACGAAGTATATCGGTGAGCATGCGTTTGTTGTCGGAGAGGTATGTTCCGTTTAGGCGGTTATAACTGCACATAACCGTGCTAGGCTGTTCCTGCTTAACGATTTTTTCAAAGGCGGGAAGATAAATTTCACGAAGCGCTCTTTCATCAACGATTGAATCGATGCTCATTCGGATATGTTCCTGATTGTTAGCGCAAAAGTGCTTTAAGCTGACACCAACATTCTTTTCTTGTACGCCGTGAACCCACGCCGCGCCCATTTCGCCTGCAAGATACGGGTCTTCTGAAAAATATTCAAAGTTTCTGCCACAAAGAGGGGAACGCTTGATATTTACACCCGGCCCAAGCACTGTGCTTACTCCAAGCTGCTTGGCTTCATCCGCTATTGCGTTTCCAATTTCCTTGACTAAGGACGGATCCCAAGAGCTTGCAGTTGTAGCTGCGGGCGGAAAGCAAGTTGCGGGTTCGCTGTCTTTCATTATGTTTGTGGCAGCGGACGCAACTTCTTTGCGAAGTCCGTGAGGGCCGTCAGTCATCATAACTGACGGAATATCTAAACGCTCTATGGGTTCTGTTAGCCAAAAAGAAAGCCCAGAGCACAACGAGGCTTTTTCCTCAAGTGTCATCTGGGACAATAGTTGATTGAAGTTCTTATCCATAAGTTCCTCCATATATTGTATAATATATAAACATTAAATGTACAAGTTAAAGTATAACAAATAATAATGCACACGGCAAGACAAAATTTTCAATTTGGGGAAATATAGGGCATTTTTATGCCGAATCAAAATTTTTGCAAGCGCAAAATGATTTTTATTTGTACGGGTGAGGTTTTAGGGCAGCATTACAATTTATAATGACCTATTTTTCAATTTGTACGCGGGCAAGCTTTTCCAATGTGTGTTGCATTGATGACGATAAGTTGACATCACGCAAAACAATTTCGCTGGGACATTCGCTGATTGCCGCTAAAATCAAATTGTGCTCAGGCTCGGCAAATACATTTTTTATTTCTACCGTGCAATTTTCCGTAGTGTTATAAATCTTAAAGACCGAACTTTTTTCAATAAGCAGTTTGTTTTTTCCGCCCTCTGTGGAAACGAGAAATGTTGCAACATTAAAAACATCATCGGGGGTTGTGGCGACTTTCACAAGATTATTGGCAAGATTTGACAACTCTTCCCAGTTTGAAGTCATCGAGCGCAAACGAAAATTTAATATGCCATCAATATTGTATGAAGCAACTTCGTGAAGCGATTTCAAAATTATGCTTTCTTCAAACGGGCGGTCAAAAAAAAGTAAAGAGGACAGCAGAGCAACAAAACTGTGGGATAGCTCGTTATGCTCAATTTTTTGAATGAAAAAGGATAGCTTCATATAAGTTAAATATACTTCGCAAATTGCCTTTTCAATAAGTTTTTGAACTTCTTCACGGTTATCGCAAAGAGTTGCAACATAAATAAAATAGCGTTCACGGCTTTCTTCCACCGCAAAAGATAAATCTTTACATTGCTTTATATGCGATTCGAGATAATCGAACTCTCGATGATATTCTTTATTAATGCTTATCTCACAAGACCACATAGATACCTCGTCTATATTGTATGCAAGAAAAAGCCATTTACACTTCAGATACAATTTATAACAAAAAAAGCACCTAAATAGATGCTTTTTTTTGAGTTAATAATTTGTGATTAGCGTTAAATAAAATATTATGCGTTTTGTTGCGGAAATTTTTAGAAAATTACGCGCGCCTTTATTACGCCTGCGGTTTTTGCAATTGCGTCAATATCAATAACGCTGTCGCTTTCAACTATCGCATAGCTTATGCCGTCCTTGTTGGTTACGGTTGCGGCTGCGTTGATTTCGCAATTTCCATTGTAAATTACACTTGCACGGTGAGCCTTGCTCTTGGCGACTGAAAGATACGGCATATTGACGGAATTTTTGATTGTGCCTTCTTCAATGAACATACGAATTTCTTCTGCTGCCATTTCCGCACAATTTTCTTCGGCTTCTTCGCTTGATGCGCCAAGGTGGGGAGTAATGAGAATGCCGTTAGAATTGAGTGCGTCTGTGTCTGGGAAATCGGTATAGTAACATCTAACTTTTTTGTTTGCTATTGCTTCTTTTACCTCTGCAACATTAACAAGTTCACCACGAGCTGCGTTGATAATGATTACACCGTCTTTCATCTTTGCGACAGTTTGAGCATTGATGAATCCGTGGGTGTCCTTTGAATAAGGAATGTGGATTGTAATAAAATCCGCTAGGGCATAAACCTCTTCCATTGTGTCAACAAACTTCACAAAATCAAGAGCTTTTGCAGATTCCGACAAATATTTGTCGTAACCAACAACTTTCATTCCAAGGGCGTTGGCAGCAACTGCAACTTTTCTGCCGATTGCGCCAAGACCTAATATGCCTATTGTCTTACCTTGAATTTCTGTGCCTGCAAATTGCGCCTTGCCTTTTTCAACTTGTTTTTTTACATCGCCGTCAAGTGATTGCGCCCAGTTTGAGCCTGAAATAATATTCCTTGAGGTTAAAATTAA
>DATESK010000051.1:0-2346 GCA_035270865.1 Clostridia bacterium
TATTTAAGATAAATAAAATGCCCTCTTCTATAATGCAATAGAGAGGGCAAAAAATCAAAATTATTGGAGAATAGATTTTGTCGAATAATAATCTATTGACCCATATTATGCAACAAATTGTTTTTCAACTCAAACAAAGAATCGGACAAGTCAACTTTGTAGTTCTGAGTATTGACGACACGGCGATATTCAGGATAAAATGCGTTTTTGGATTCATCCGCATGCTTGCCAATTTCGGCAAGGCTTGGCATATTATAGATCAGTTTGCCGTCCTTATAAATATCTTGCAAAAGTTCAACCGCTTTGAAGTTTTCAAGTGTGGTTTTTTTCCATGTTGCAACGGGGTCAAAAATCGTGAGCGGTTTGCTTTCGTCAATAAAATCGCTTGATAAACAAATCAAATCTGCTTCCGCCATTCCGCTTTTGCGGTCGTACAACCGCACAAGTTTTTTTTCGCCGGGGTTTGTATTTTTTTCGGCACTGTTGGAAATTTTCATTTTAGGAATAAGTTTTCCGTTATCCTCAATCGCCGACAGCTTGTATACACCGCCCAAACTAGGATTGCCATAGCTTGTTATCAGCTTAGTTCCTATGCCGTAAATATCAATTTTTGCTTCTTGCGCGCCTAGTGCAAGTAAAATATCCTCGTCTATATCTCCTGATGCGCAAATTTTAAGGTCGCTATGTCCCGCCTCATCAAGCATAATACGCGCTTTCTTTGAAAGGTAAGCAATATCACCGCTGTCAAGACGGATGCCTATGGGTTGATAGCCTTTGGCTTTCAATTCGTCAAAGACTTTTATTGCATTTGGAACACCGCTTTTTAGGGTGTTATAGGTATCCACCAAAAGCATACATTTATCGGGATAAGTTTTTGCATATTCACGGAAAGCCGTAAGTTCGTCAGGAAATGACATGACCCAGCTATGCGCGTGAGTTCCGCTCAGTCCTATACCGAACATTTTGCCCGACATGCTGTTTGAAGTTGTACGGCAACCGCCTATATATGCCGCGCGCGCGCCGTAAATTCCTGCGTCTGGTCCCTGCGCCCGTCTAAGTCCAAATTCCATAATATTTGCTTTAGTACATTCGCAAAGTCTTGCCGCTTTGGTTGCTATAAGTGTTTGATGATTGAGCAAAGTCAAAATTGCGGTTTCCACAAGTTGAGCTTCAAACAATCTTGCTTTCACACTTAAAATCGGCTCGTTGGGGAATACCATTGTGCCTTCGGGTACAGCTTTGATACTGCCTGTAAATTTCAATTTGCTAAGTTCGTTAATAAAACTTTCATCGAATGTTTTCAAACTGCTGAGATAATCAAGGTCGCTTTGATCAAAATGAAGATTTTCAATTAGGTCAATCACCTGTTCAAGTCCTGCCGCTATCGCATAAGAATAACCGCCGCTTCCTCGATAAAAAACATCAAATACCGCAAGCTTATCCGCCATACCGCATCTTAGATAGCCGTTCATCATTGTTAATTCGTAAAAATCTGTCATTAGAGTCAAATTTCTCATTTACCGCCTGCTTATATTTATTTCCTTTATTTTGCTTTTGTAAGTCATACTTAATTTTTCACTTAGTTTTTTACAAGTCCACATAGTTTTTCTTTAGTCTTTTGCTTTTGTTGAAGCGGTTTCTTCCGCATTATCGTCTTTTGAAGATTGATTATCTAAAGTGTTTTCTTTTATATTGCCCTCAGTTTGCGCCGCCTTTGTTTTTAGTTGACGGTTGCGAATGAGTATATAGGCAACTCCTCCCGCAATTGCAAGCGGAAAGAGAATAAAGGACAAAATTTGTGTTTCAGGCACAGCATCAAGGCGAATATATTCAAGCAACGCGCGGATAAGGAAGTACCAAGCAACATAAGCAAAACCTAAAATTCCAGGGTATTTTTTATTCTTTCTCCAAACAATAAAGAATATAGCCGCGCCAATAAAATTATAAACCATCTCATAGAAGAATGTGGCGGCGTACCAACCGTCTGCAAAGCCTGCCGCACTGTCAATGAAAACAGCAAAGGGGAACCATTGCAAATTAGGATTTGTTATAGCAACGCCAAACGCCTCTTGATTTATGAAATTGCCCCACCGTCCAAATGCTTGACAAAACAGCAACACAGGCATAACGAGGTCAACAAGTTGTCCAAATTTCACCTGCTTACGGTGCCTAGTCCAAAATATCAAACCGCCGATAACACCGCCCAAAATTCCGCCGATTATCGTTATTCCGCCTTCCCAAATTGCCCAAGCGTTGACAAACGCGTCCCAACTGTCCCACGGAAAATATTGTTCAGCGCGAGGAACAATGTAAACTAACCTTGCAAAAATGACCGCAAGCGGAATT
>DATESK010000052.1:0-5438 GCA_035270865.1 Clostridia bacterium
GGCGGATATATTCAAGCAACGCGCGGATAAGGAAGTACCAAGCTACATAAGCAAAACCCAGTATTCCGGGGTATTTTTTATTCTTTCTCCAAACAATAAAGAATATAGCCGCGCCGATAAAATTATAAACCATCTCATAGAAGAATGTGGCGGCATACCAACCGTCTGCAAAGCCTACCGCACTGTCAATGAAAACAGCAAAGGGGAACCATTGCAAATTAGGATTTGTTATAGCAACGCCAAACGCCTCTTGATTTATAAAATTGCCCCACCGTCCAAATGCTTGACAAAACAGCAACGCAGGCATAACGAGGTCAACAAGTTGTCCAAATTTCACCTGCTTACGGTGCCTAGTCCAAAATATCAAACCGCCGATAACACCGCCCAAAATTCCGCCGATAATCGTTATTCCGCCTTCCCAAATTGCCCAAGCGTTGACAAACGCGTCCCAACTGTCCCACGGAAAATATTGTTCAGCGCGAGGAACAATGTAAACTAACCTTGCAAAAATGACCGCAAGCGGAATTGCCCACAAAAAAAGCTCTAGCATATCGTCTTTGTTTAACCCGATACGCGGAGCCTCATGCATAACATAAAGCAAACCAAGCAGAATTGCCGTTGTTAAAATTATGCCGTACCATTCAACGGTAAGGCTTCCAATTCTAAATGCAACTCTATCGATTGATGCTAGAATCATAATTCCTCCAAGTGCAAAACCTGCCTTGCCCCACTTTCCCGTATACTCAACTTAAAAACATTTTCTTTACCGAAAAGGCGGTTCATCTTATCAAAATATGATGATGAACTATCTTTTTGGACAAAAGCAAGAATTGTACCCGCAAATCCGCCGCCGTGAACTCTAGCAGCTTTCACACCTTTACATTCCTTTGACATTTCAATAGCAAAAGGAATGAGCTGTTCACGGTCGTTTGGTGAATAAAGGTTTTGAAGCAGTTCCCAAGAGCTATGCGCCGACTTTCTTATTATTTTCAAGAACTTTTCTTCATCTCTATTTTTGAGTGCGTCTTGCGCCATTTCCACACGGCGAGTTTCATCAAAGAAATGCAAAGCGCGAAGTACCGCTCGACCTGAAATTTTATCTTTAAGCGCACGGGCGTTATCTAAAACTTGTTGCTTTGTGCAACTTCTCAAATTCCATTTATCAAAATAATTTGCTACCGCTTCCATTTCTCCTAGTATACCCGCATAATCGGCAATCAAATCACTATGGTCGCCGCCCGTGTTGATAACAAAAACATCTAAATCGGTGAAGCTCCACTGACACGGCGTTACAATAGGATTTTGCGCATTTTCAAAATCAATGACATTTATGCCGCCCAAAGCGATTGCCGCTTGATCCATAAGGCCGCAAGGTTTTTTGAAATGTTCGTTTTCGGCATACTTTGATGCTTTAGCTTTTTCAATTTTGGATATACTATTATCGTTGTATAAAACATTTAGAATTTCGGCAACCAAAACTTCAAACGAACTTGATGAGGAAACCCCTGCACCCTTTGGCACATTAGAATTTAGAGAGGCGTCAAATGCGCCCACCTTGTAACCTTTTTTAGTGTAATAATCCAAAACACCGCGAACTAGTGCGGTTGAAGTTCCGTTGTCCTCGGGTTTTGAAGCCAAATTTCTAATATCAACGGAAATTTCAGAATACCCTTCTGATTTAACTCTGATAATATTGCCGTTTCTTTTTTCTACTACCGCCAGAATATCCACCGAAACTGCCGCCGTTAAAACTTTTCCGCCGTTATGGTCGGTATGGTTGCCTGTTATTTCAATTCTTCCGGGTGCGGAGAACATTTCCGCCACGCCTGAAGACTTAAAATGCTCGCGATGATTTTCAATAAGTTTAATAAAACGAGAGGTTGATGCCTCGCTGCAATTTCCGTAAAGTTCATTTTGTAAAGCCGATAGATTACCTTTAATATCAGAAAACTTTGTGCTTAAAACTGTTGTCATAACCGCCTCAATTGTGTATAATAATATAAATCGCGTACCAATTTACATATAATAGTTATTATATCACAGTCCATAAATTTTGCAAATATATTTAAGAGGTTTATATGTCCCCACGAAAATCAAATATGTCCATTGCCGCCGGCAATGTCGAGGAACTAATTGAGTATGCAAAAATCAAATTATCCTTAGATGATGCCGATGTATGTTTTGTGCGAAACGCATTGCTTGCTTTACTCCAAATTTCTTGTCCCAGCGAAGAAAAAGTTGGAAGTTATAATTTCCAACAAAGCCTTGATTCTCTTGTTGGATATGCAATAAAGAGCGGCATAATTGAAGAAAAAAGTTCGCTTCTTTTTGAAACTCAAATTATGGGAATTTTGACACCTATGCCCTCAAGAGTCATCGAAATATTTGACAACTTAGCCTCGTATCAAGGCGTCAAAGAGGCTTCACAATGGCTCTATGATTTATCTGTTGCTTCAAATTATATTCGTAAATGCGATATTGATAAGAACATTAAATGGGATTATGAAGGCACTCACGGAAAAATTTGTATTACTATTAACCTTGCAAAGCCCGAAAAAGATCCTAAGGATGTCGCAGCGGCAAAACTTGCCGCAACCGGCTATCCAAAGTGTTTGCTCTGCGCAGAAAACGTAGGTTTTTACGGCAATGCAGGACATCCCGCAAGGCAGACAATACGCACCATTCCGCTTACATTAAACAATGAAGACTGGTTTATGCAGTTTTCACCCTATGTTTACTTCGACCAACATCTTATTGTCATAAATAACGAGCATAGACCAATGGATTTGACCTTCGATTCTTTTGTTAGAATGCTAGACTTCGTGGAACTTTTCCCTCATTACTTTATAGGTTCTAATGCGCCGCTGCCAATAGTAGGCGGTTCGATTTTAGCCCACGACCACTACCAAGGCGGAGCAAAGATACTTCCTATGTTCTCAACTCGTGGCCGCGCGTTTTATAATCTGTCAGGCTTCCCCGATGTGAATGTTTCCTTGCCTGATTGGTACAATAGCGTTGTGAGGTTATCATCAAAAAACAAGGAACAGTTGCTTGACGCCGTTATGAAACTTTATGATTTTTGGAAAGATTACACGGACGAATCCTTAGATATTTTAGCGTACACGCTAGATAATGACGGCAAGAAAACTCAACATAACACAATCACTCCAATTTGCCGCATAAATGACGACAACGAATTCTGTTTCGATTTGATTCTCCGCAACAACCGCACCGATGAATCTCATCCTTATGGAATTTTCCACCCGTCAGAGGAATTGCATAATATTAAGAAAGAAGCGATAGGAATTATTGAAGTTATGGGTTTGTTTATACTCCCCGGCAGATTGTCAAAAGAGAGTATGGAAATCAAAGATATTTTAACAGGCAAAACAACACTTGATTTCAAGTCGCTTGCCTCTGATGACAATCCTTTGCAAAAGCACCTTGGCGCCATAGCCCAACTTACAAGCGATCACGGCACTAAGCTAAGTGATGAGGATGCCGAAAATGTTATCACCGATTATATCAATACATCATGTGAAAAAATTCTTAAAACTACCGCCGTTTTCAAAAATGATGAAAAGGGACAAGCCGCGTTTGATAACTTTATGCAAAGCCTTAGCAAATCCTAAAATTAAAAAATAACCGTAGCAAGTTAAAAGTTTACTTTGAATAATTGCAACCAAAAGTTTATTTAAGTCCTAACTTAAATGTTACTTCAAAACTAATGCTAGCCTAAAATTAAGATAAATTAAAACCGTCCAAATTGGACGGTTTTTTTATAAATCTGCATTTAGTAATCAATCTATTAAATCTTAACCGCAGCTTCAAGCACTCTTTTCAATTTATCGTTATCAAGTAATGCAAGTTTGTCATTTGCTTGATAGAGGTCCAAATTGTTTTCATAAGCATATCGCACGAGCACAGTTGTATTTTCGTACCCGATGTATGGTGTGAGCGCGGTTGCAACCATAAGACTGTTATCGAGATTTTCTTTCATTTTAACGGTGTTTGCCTTTATGCCCGAGAAACAGTTTTTGTCAAAGCTTTCTATGCTGTCGCTAAGAAGCTGTATGCTTTCCATCATCTTAAAAGCTATGACGGGCATAAACACATTAAGTTCAAAATTTCCACCTGCTGCGGCAACTGAAACCGTTACATCATTTCCCATTACTTCGCTTGCTATCATTGTCATTGATTCACATTGTGTGGGATTAACTTTCCCCGGCATTATTGAACTTCCCGGCTCGTTTTCAGGTATAGTAATTTCGCCAAGTCCCGCCCGCGGACCACTAGCGAGCATACGCACATCGTTTGCAATTTTCATAAGGTTGACCGCAAGAGTCTTTAACACTCCGTGCATATTGCAAAGCGCATCGCGACTGGACAGCGCGTGATATTTGTTTTCGTCCTCGCAAAAATCCAAATTTGTTTCTTTGTTCAATTCGTTTAGGGTTTCAACTGTAAAGTTTTTCGGCGTATTGATACCGCTACCCACAGCCGTACCGCCGATTGCGAGGCGTTTTACAAAATACATATTTGCTTTTATCATTTCAAGTGAAGTCGTGAGCATAGCGCGCCAGCCCGAAACCTCAGAGGAAAATGCAATTGGAATAGCATCTTGTAAATGCGTGCGCCCGACCTTTACTATGCCTGCGTTTTCCGCCTCTAGCCGTTTGGCGGAAATAATCAATTTTTCGATTGCAGGAATAAGTTTGTATTCTATCATCATAACGCTTGCGATATGTATTGCGCTAGGGAAAACATCGTTTGAACTTTGCGACATATTGACATCGTCATTAGAATGCAATTCAGCTTCAGCCCCGATATTTGCTATAACTTCGTTTACATTCATATTTGATTGTGTACCGCTACCCGTCTGCCATACTACAAGAGGAAAATTGCCAGCGAAGTCGCCTGCCAAAATCTTGTCGCAAGCGCTTACGATTGCTTCTTTCTTTATCTTAGTAAGTTTATCCGCTTTCCAGTTGGCAACTGCACAACATTTTTTTATGAGAACTAAAGAGCGAATAACCGTGCTAGGCATAAGCTGTCCGCCAATTTTGAAATTACGGCGACTGCGTTCGGTTTGCGCCCCCCAAAGTTTGTCTGACGGCACTTTTACTTCGCCCATACTGTCTTTTTCAATTCGGTAACTCATTTTTCCCTCTTTTCGATATTATTAAATTTAATATAATCCGTATTTAATTTATATACCATTCTTTTAACCGTTGCATCCGTACATAATTCTGTAATAATTACATTCGTAACCTTTTTCATTCACCCTACAAAGTATTTATAATCAAAATTTAAGCAATAATAAAATTAGTAATTTAATTCATACTAAAAATTTCCTACATTTTAACACATAAAGCGACAAATGTCAAAACTTTCCGTTTTTGGAATTTCAACATTTGTTCTTTACATGGACTTTTTGG
>DATESK010000053.1:0-3650 GCA_035270865.1 Clostridia bacterium
AACTCAGGATTGCTTCTCATTGCGTCTTCTGCGGAAAACTCCACATCGTTCAAATATTTTTTCGCATACTTAACCGTTTCACCCACAGTTTCCAAAACTTGCGCTTCAGTCATTTTCAACTTGTATTCCATATGGATTGGGGAAGTTGCTATAAAGGTGTGAATTCTAGGCGCAACTGCGCCTTTGACCGCCTCGTATGCGGCATCTATATCCTTTTTTACCGCTCTTGCCAAACTTGCCACAGAACAGTTTTTTACCGCGTTCGCAATAGCCTTGACGGATTCAAAATCCTCGTCCGAAATCACCGCAAAACCTGCTTCAATCACATCCACTTTGAGCTTTTCAAGAGCTGCGGCAACTTCAAGTTTTTCACCTAAGTGCATACTGCATCCTGGAGCCTGCTCGCCGTCTCTCAATGTTGTGTCAAAAATTTTAATTTGTTTCATAAATCCTCCTAAAACGATGCGCCCTTATCTGCTGATTTAACTTGCTTTGCGTACCTTGCAAGATAGCCTGAAAGTTTGGGTTCGTCTTTTAGTTTCATTGTTTTTTTTCTGTTTTCAATTTCATTGTCGGCTACATTTAGATTGATAGAATAGTTGTTTATATCAATACTTATTTTATCACCATTCTTAACATATGCAATCAATCCGCCCTCTCTGGCTTCGGGAGAAATATGTCCTATAGCTGCTCCCCTTGTTGCGCCCGAAAATCTGCCGTCTGTGATAAGCGCGACCTCGCTATCAAGTCCCATACCTGCAATAGCTGAGGTTGGCGTTAGCATTTCGCGCATCCCAGGCCCGCCCTTTGGTCCTTCGTATCGTATGACAACGACATCTCCGCCCTTAATCTCTCCGCCGTAAATTGCTGCAGTCGCTTCTTCTTCGCTGTCAAACACTCTTGCAGTACCCGTAAAATTTAACATTTTTTTAAGCACCGCGCTACGCTTGACTATTGCGCCCTTTGGCGAAATGTTTCCAAATAAAACCGCAAGTCCGCCCGTTTGCGAATAAGGCTCATCAATGCTTTTGATAACATTATAATCCAAAATGTGGTAGTTTTTAATATTATCTGCGATTGTTTTTCCCGTTACTGTAATTTGTGTTGTGTCAAGCAATTCTTTTTTGCTAAGTTCGCCCATTACCGCTTGCACTCCGCCCGCCCTGTGTAAATCTTGAATGTGATGCGCTCCTGCTGGCGCAAGTTTGCAAAGATTAGGGGTTTTTGAACTGATTTCGTTTATGGTTTTCAAATCCAGTTGCAACTCCGCTTCGTTTGCAATAGCCGTCAAGTGTAGTACAGTGTTAGTTGAACAACCTAGCGCCATATCGACAGTAAGAGCGTTTTTGATAGATTTTTCATTGATAATATCCCTTGCTTTGATATCCTTTTCCACGAGTTCCATTATCTTTTCGCCACTCATTTTTGCAAGCCGAATTCTTTCTGCATAAACTGCAGGTGTCGTTCCGTTTTTAGGCAAGGATATTCCTATCGCCTCGCTCAAACAATTCATAGAATTTGCGGTGAACATACCCGAACAAGAACCGCAAGTGGGACAAGCGTTTTCTTCAATTCGGTTGAGTTCTTTTTCATCAATCTTACCTGCTTTTATCGCACCTACCGCCTCGAAAACGCTGTTCAAATCAAGGTTATTAGAATTTTCATCGCACAACGACAGCATTGCGCCACCGCATACGAAAATTGAAGGCAAATTCAATCTCACCGCCGCCATAAGCATTCCGGGAACGATTTTATCACAGCTAGGGATAAAAACGAGTCCGTCAAAACAATGCGCTCTCACCATACATTCAATACTGTCGGCAATAAGTTCTCTTGTACAAAGGGAATATTTCATTCCTTGATGCCCCATTGCTATGCCGTCGCAAACTCCTATAGTATTGAACTCCAATGGTGTTCCGCCAGCCGTTAGCACGCCGTCCTTTACCGCTCGCGCGATAGTGTTTAGGTGGATATGCCCCGGCACAACTTCATTAAAGGAATTGACAATTCCAATGATAGGTTTTTCAAGCTGTCCTTGTGTCAATCCGCAAGCCTTCATTAAGGCTCTATGTGGCGCCCGTTCTTCGCCCGACTTGATTTTATCTGAGTTCATAATTTACCTCTGTTTATCTGCTTTTTTGCTTTTTTCTCTCTGCCACATTTCTCGTTTTCCTGTGTTTTTCCGACTGAAAACGACAAGTTTTTTATTCCTTGTAGTCGTGTTTCTTCCACGACATTTTGGCTCTAAGTTCTGCGCCCGTTTTTTCAATTTGGTGTTCGCTTTCTTCTTTTCTCATTGCATTGAAGTTAGGTCTTCCGTTTTTGTTTTCCGCAATCCATTCCTTAGCAAAACTGCCGTCTTGAATCTCCGTTAAAACTTTTTTCATCTCTTTTTTGGTATCTTCGGTGATAATCCTTTTCCCGATTTGATAACCGCCGTATTCCGCTGTGTCGCTGATTGAATATCTCATAAACGACAGGCCTCCGCTTATCGCTAGGTCGATAATCAACTTCATTTCATGCATACATTCAAAGTATGCAGACTCTGGTTGGTAGCCTGCTTGTACCAAAGTTTCAAAACCCGCTTTCATAAGTTCAGCAACGCCGCCGCACAAAACTGCTTGCTCGCCGAACAAATCCGTTTCCGTTTCTTCCTTAAATGTTGTACCCAATACGCCTGCTCTTGCTCCGCCTATACCCATTGCGTAGGCGAGCGCGGTTTCTTTTGCGTGTCCTGATGCATCTTGTGATACTGCAATCAAACACGGAACGCCTTTCCCCTCTTCGTACTGGCTTCTTACGGTATGTCCTGGGCCTTTTGGCGCAATCATAATCACATCAACAAAATTTGGAGGCGTGATCTGTCCAAAATGAATATTAAATCCGTGTGCGAATGCAATCGTCATGCCTTTTCTTAGATTTGGTTCAATATCGTTATGGTAGAGTTCCGCCTGCTTTTCGTCATTGACCAAAATCATAACCACATCGCTGGTTTTGACTGCCTCTGCGGTATTGAGGACTTTTAGTCCCCTTGCTTCCGCCTTCTCTTTTGATTTTGAACCCTCATAAAGTCCCACAACGACATTGACTCCGCTATCGCGAAGGTTCAACGCGTGGGCGTGGCCTTGACTGCCGTAACCTATAATTGCGACTGTTTTGTTTTTAAGGTTTGCCATATCACAATCTGATTCATAATATATTTTTGCCATAATTTTTTCCTTTTTAATTTACTTGTTATTTTTTAATTACAATCTTGATTTACATTCTTGTTTTTTTACATTCTTGTTTTTTACATTTTGATTTGCTACATTTTGATTTGCTACAACTTTACATTTCAACCTATTTTGCTAATTACTCTCCGTCTTCTTTTTGCGTTTCAGGCTTATCTCTCAGCTTTGCGCTTCCCCTCTGTATTGCCGATGCGCCTGTCCGCACAAGTTCGGTAATGTTGTACGAACTAAGGTATTCAATAAAGGCGTCGCATTTGGTTTTTTCGCCTGTGATTTCTAAAGTTAAAAATGCGGGCGTGAGGTCAATCACCTTTGCTCTGAAAATTGATGCCGCCTCAAGCAGTTCGCTTCTTTTTCCCGATTCCACCTTGACTTTGATTAGCACCAATTCACGCATAACAATTTTTTTGGCATCTAAGG
>DATESK010000054.1:0-2730 GCA_035270865.1 Clostridia bacterium
GCATATATTTTGATTTTTTTTGACGGCGCAACGCCCATTTCCGCGCGAGTATTTCTAATTGCGGTGATAGCATTCTTAAGCGCAATGAAACTTTGTTCTTCCTTGCGATACAAACGGTACTTTTGGAATTGCGGCCATTTCTCAACCATTATTGACTGCTTCGGATTTAGTATACCGTAAATCTCTTCGGTTATAAACGGCACGAAAGGATGTAATAGCTTCAAAATGTTGTTCAACACATAAAGTAGCATTGATGCCGAATGTGCTTTTGTCGCTTTATCTTCGGAATAAAGATGAGGTTTCTGCGTTTCAATATACCAGTCACAAAATTCGCTCCACACAAAGTCATACAATCTTGCGCTTGCCAGTCCGATTTCATAGCGATTCAAATTTTGCGTTACTTCGCGTATTACCTCATTGAGCCTTGTCAGTATCCATTTGTCGGTAATATTTAGTCTTGCGGGGATTTCCGCTTTCTCATCGCCGTCCAAATTCATAATAACAAAGCGTGAAGCGTTCCAAAGTTTATTGCAAAAATTTCTGCAACTTTCAACCTTTTCTTCGCTAAATCTTGTATCACTTCCCGGAGCAATGCCTGTGGATAATGAAAGTCTTAGCGCATCTGCGCCGTATTTGTCGATTATTTCAAGCGGATCCACACCGTTTCCAAGCGACTTAGACATCTTGCGTCCTTTGTCATCTCGCACTATGCCGTGAATAAGAACCTCGCTAAACGGCACATCGCCCATAAACTCAATACCCGAAAAAATCATTCTAGCAACCCAAAAAAAGATTATATCGTAGGCGGTAACTAAAACGCTGGTCGGATAAAAGTAACTTAAGTTTTTGTTTTTCTTTGGATATCCAAGCGTTGAGAATGGCCATAGCGCGGAAGAAAACCAAGTATCTAACACATCCTCGTCTTGATGCATTCTTCCACCACATTTAGGACAAGTGTCAATTTCGGTTTTAGAAACAACCATATTTTCGCACTCATCGCAATAATAGGCAGGAATACGGTGTCCCCACCAAAGCTGGCGAGAAATGCACCAGTCCTTGATATTTTCCATCCAGTTAAAATATATCTTGTCAAAACGCTTAGGAATAAATTCAATTTTCTTTGACTTAACTGCTTTTATTGCCGGCTCTGCTAGAGGCTTCATTTTGACAAACCATTGCTTTGACACAATAGGTTCAACGGTACAACCGCAGCGATAGCACGCGCCAACATTGTGAGCGTAAGGTTCAATTTTTACGATAAGTCCTAAGTCGGTCAAGTCGGCAACGATTTGCTTTCTTGCCTCATTTCTATCAAGCCCTTGATATTTGCCTGCGTTTTCGTTCATAATTCCGCCGTCATCCATAATGCGTATAACCTCAAGGTTATGGCGGAGTCCCACTTCAAAGTCGTTGGGGTCGTGAGCGGGCGTGATTTTGACCGCACCAGTTCCAAAGTCCATTTCAACATAAGTATCGCCTATAACGGGAATTAGCCTGTCCGTAAGCGGAAGTTTAAGCATTTTACCAATATATGTTGAATACTTTTTGTCCTTAGGATTGACAGCAACTGCCGAGTCGCCAAGCATTGTTTCAGGACGGGTTGTCGCGATTGTGATATATCCGCTTCCGTCCTCTAGTGGGTAATTATAATACCATAAATTCGACTGCTGTTCGCTGTACTCCACCTCTGCATCAGACAATGCGGTTTTGCAAGATGGACACCAGTTTATAATTCTATCACCACGGTAAATTAAGCCTTTTTCATAATATTTGACAAATGCGTTCAAAACTGCATTTGAACAGTTTTTGTCCAGAGTGAACGCTTCTTTTGACCAATCGCAAGAAGTGCCAAGGCGTTTTAATTGTTCTACAATTCTCCCGCCGAACTTTTCTTTCCACTCCCATGCGCGCTCCATAAAACCATCACGGCCTATATCGTTTTTTGTTACGCCCTCAGCCTTCATCTTTTCCACAATTTTGACTTCAGTCGCTATTGATGCGTGGTCAGTTCCAGGCACCCAGAGAGTCTCAAACCCGTCCATTCTTTTGAAACGAATTAGAATATCTTGAATCGTTTGATTGAGAGCGTGTCCCATATGAAGTTGTCCCGTGATATTCGGGGGCGGCATCATAATCGAAAACGGCTCCTTTTCAGGATTAGCGTTCGCTTCAAAATAATGATTTTTAATCCATAAATCGTAAATTCGTTTTTCAAATTGCGGGTCGTAAGTTTTTTCCATATTGAGTTGATTCTCCGTAAGACATCAGTTATTTTCTTTAGTTGTAGTTGTAGTTGTAGTTGTAGTTGTAGTCGGCTTTGCCGTGCTTACTATTTAACCGCTTGAGTTTTGGGCTTTGCAGTTACAGCTTTTACCGTGTTTGCAGGTTTAGTAGTTGCCGTCTTTGCCGTACTTGCAGGTTTTGCAGTTTCGGTTTTTGCAGTTGCAGTCTTTGCGATTACTTTCTTAGTTTCGTTTTTAGGATTTGCGGTTGGCTTTGCCTCACCGTCGCTCTTATCAGCTTTTGAAACTTCATCGGCTTTTGCCTTTTTTACTTCGGGAAGTTCAAGACTCTCAACCTTTATTTCTACCGCTTTGACTTCAGTTTTTTCTTTATCTTCACTCTTTAGCTTTTTTAGGGCACGCAAAATGTCAACAAGATAGTTTGCCGCGGCAAAATAGCTTTGCACGACTGCTGTTAGAATGATTGCCCAGTCCCACGGTTTAACAA
>DATESK010000055.1:0-2905 GCA_035270865.1 Clostridia bacterium
CATCTATGATATGATGGCTATATTTGGAATTTCCGAAATAATTATCTTGGGTTTAACTTGCGCATCAATCCGCGTAGATATTAAAATACCTACATTCAATGTGTCGGGTGACGGCGAAATGGTCGCCGCAAATAAGAATGCCGCGCTTACAATTTTTATTGGTGTTGCAATCGCTGTTATCTTTGGACTTTTTGCAATGGTTTTCAGTATTGTTCCTCTTAATTTAGGCAATTGGCATATGATTTCAAGCAAAGCCGATATATATCTTTTCTTGGGTGCGATATCGGTCATTATTTTCACTATAACCGCATCCTGCTTATTCCCGACTCTAAGCCGTGATTACAAAAAGATTGTGCCATAAGATGATTTTTGCGCAGTTGTAATCTATTAGCTATTACGCAAAAAAATGTTATAGATGCATAAGCAAAATGGTTGTATTAAGTTAGGTCAATATTTGAATAAATAACAAAAACTGCAAGATTTAATTATAAAGGCTAAGATGGAAAAAAATACTCTACAAGATTTTCCAAAAGATGAAAAATTAGGTCTGGTGCTTGAGGGCGGAGGCGTTAAAGGCGCATATCAATTTGGCGCGCTCAAAGCTCTGTTTGAAGCGGGTTATAACTTTGACGGCGTAACTGGAACTTCGATTGGCGCATTAAACGGCGCGCTTATAGTTCAAGGCGGATATGAAAATCTAATCGAATTTTGGTCGGATATTCGTGCTTCAAAGTTGTTTGAAATTGAAGACGAGGTTGTTGAAAAGGCATTGAAACTTGATTTCGATATTGAGTGGGTGGGCAAACTTGCGCACATTTTCCGTAACATAAAAAATGTAATAAACAACAGCTCCGACAAAATGTATGCATACTTTTCTTCATTCTATAACGAGGAAAAAATACGCGAAAGTAAAATGGACTATGGTCTAGTAACTTTTTCGCTAAGCGATTTTAAGCCGGTAGAAGTTTTTAAGGAAGAAATACCGCAAGGTCAGCTTGTTGATTTTTTGGTCGCCAGCGCGTGCTTTCCCATTTACCGATTTCAGAAAATTAACGGAGAGAAGTATATTGACGGCGGAGTATACGACAATATGCCAATCAATCTTCTTGCTAAAAAGGGATATAAAAACATTATCGCTATTCGCACTAAGGGCAAAGAACCAAGAAGGAAACTGCTTTATAATAACCTAAAAATTGTTTATATCACTCCCAGCGAGGATTTGGGCAAAGCTGTTTGTTTCACCGAAGGTCGCATAGAAAGAAATAAAAAACTTGGCTACTTTGACGCGCTTAGGATGCTTAACGGCTATATGGGTACGAAGTATTATATTTTGCCGTATAACGAAAAAATGGTTATGTCATATCTGCATAGTATTCCAACAGATGCATTAGCCGAACTTGTAGACGAGTTGATAGGAGTGCGTCCCCGTCAAAAAAGCGATTGCTTGCGAGAGATTTTTTATACTATAAAAAAAGAGTTAAAACTTAAAACTTCCGAGCAGGAAGTAGTTTATATGACTCTGTTTGAACTTTTCGGCGCGCTGTGCAAGATGGAAAAATTTAAGTTTTACCAACCGCTGGATTTTATGGCGCAAGTATCAACTCGCGCAAGCCTAAAGGGCAATACGCTTGAAGAATTTCTTGATAACACCAAAGCCTTGCGAAATGTAAAACTTAGAGAAATTTTTTATGTTTTCGCGCACTATTTGAAATAGTGAAATAAATTTTTGTGCAAAATGTAGAACTTTGTGCGGTTGGGATTTACATAAAGAACGCAGCAAGTAATAAATTCAATCTTTATCTTTTATGAAACGCTATAAATTTTTGAGCTAGTGATTTTGTATAAATAACAAAATATAGTGAAATATTCACAAAGTGAATTGACTTTGTATCACAACAAAAAGGAACTTTATGAACAAAATTATTTTGCTTGACAGTAACAGCATAATTCACCGCGCTTATCACGCGCTTCCAAGCCTCAATAACAGCAAGGGGCAGGCAACGGGTGCTATTTACGGTTTCCTCAATATTTTAATAAGTTTAATAAAAAAAGAACAACCAACGCATATTGCCGCGGCGTTTGACCTTAAGGGTGCGACATTCCGCAATGAAATGTATCAAGCATATAAGGCAACAAGAAAACCAATGGAAGAGGAATTGGCAAGCCAGTTTGAACCAATAAAAAAACTTCTTCGCCTTATGGGAATCAAAATTGTGGAGCTTCAAGGGTATGAGGGCGACGACATTTTAGGCACACTAGCCAAACGCTTTAGTGAAGATACAATTATTGTAACTGGCGACCGCGACAGCTTTCAGCTTGTAAGCGACAGCACCCGCATTTACTGGACAAAAAAAGGTATAAGCGACATTGAAGAAATCGGCCTCGAAAAATTGAAGGAAATGGGTTTTACTCCGCAAAGTTATATTGACTACAAGGCACTTCGCGGCGACCCCTCGGACAACATTCCCGGAATTGCAGGCGTGGGAGAGAAAACTGCAATTTCGCTACTCGAAAAGTACAAATCACTTGATGAGGTGCTTAATTGTTCAAGTGAAATTTCGGGAAAAGTTGGCGATACAATTAGAAATTCAAGAGAAATCGCATTGCTTTCCCGCGCGCTTGCAACCATAAATTGTGATGCGCCGCTTGATTGTACACTTAAATGTATAGAATTTAATGATACATTTTCAACTGCAGTTAAAGACTATCTTTCGGAGCTTGAAATCACCTCGGTACTAAAGCGTATGAAATTCAATGAGCATGACGCGGAAGAAGATAAGCAGGAAATACAAGAAAAGCAAGCGATAATAGATAAAGTAATAATAAAAGACGAAACAACACTTGATTTGGTTTTCAAAAATTCATCAGACAAAATTGCGATTTTGATAGATGAACGGATTTCATT
>DATESK010000056.1:0-4469 GCA_035270865.1 Clostridia bacterium
TGCCTATACTCATTAAAAAAATCGTAAGTTTCCCGCCAATTTGAAGTTTTTGCGCAATTGACGCGCACCCCGCATCTTCGCAAATACTTGCAGAATATTCGGTAAGATAACCTATTCCTATAATTTTTAATACCGCCGAAAACATTTCTTGAGGTAAACCGCTTTTTTCCACTATCGAGTCAAAAGCAAGTATCGCGCCGCTTAGCGAGCTAACCAAATATATGACAATCACCACTCCCGTTCCTATTCCCGCAAGAACCGCGAATTCGGGCTTGGCTGAGCGCAAAGTTAAAACTAACAGCGCGCCGATTATTCCAATAGATATAAGTTTGAATATCATTAGTAAAGCGAGAAAATCGACTTGATTGTGTCGAACAGTCCGCCCAACATATCGATGATTAGAAGGATAACGATGATGAGCCCCGCAAGCGTGGCAAAGATTGCGATTTCATCCTTATCACTCTTTTTTAATATGAGAGCGACAATGGCGGTCAAAATTCCGATCCCCGCTATTTTGAATATGATGCTAATGTCCATCAACACCTCCTTTGAGCGCTTCGTCTAACTCTTTTGTTAATTTTGAATTAATCGTTTTTATCCTAAATCACGACAATCATCAGCGCGATTCCAAGCAGTATGCACAATTTGAAGTACATACCGCCCAGCCGTTTACTTTCCTCTGCGGATTTTTTCTCTAGCTCTAAAAACTTTGTTTCAAAACTTTGCAATTCTCCAAGTTGTTCACGCATAGGCAGTTTACCTAGAGAGCGCAAAAACTTAGCAATCTCATTTTTCTCTTTTATGTTTAGCGGCGGAAGTTCAAGAACATCCGCGTAGTTTTCGTTTACTTTCCCGTGGTTTAAGTCATCGCCGTACTTTTTTAATGCCGTTGTCATAATGCTTTTTTTACCCTCCGCAAATTCTTTTATGACAGAACAAAGCGGAGTTTTAAGAAAAGATATTTCGCTCTTAAGGAGCGCCGTAAAAGCGCAAATATCTGCATATATCTCGTGGCGGTGTTTGAAATGCCTTCGGACAACAATACCAATTAAAGCCGAGCCGATGGCAAGCAGTCCGCCTGCGAGAAGCCTAATCATCTTGCACCTTCAAATTCTCTCCAAATCGTATTTCCAAAATTGTGCCAATAGGATTTTTACCCAAAACTACAAAGCAGTCAAAGGCTTGAATTAAGGGTGCAAACACCGTGCTATGAGAAAGATCATTGATGTTTGCAGCGTGTACCGATGCAAGTACTCCTACACCGCTTCTAACGATATCTAAAATCGCCTTGACTTCAGATTCGCGGAATAACTCATCGGTTACAATAAGTTCGGGACTCATAGCGCGAATGGTATTTTCGTATGCCACAGTTTTGCTGACACCCGACACGACATCGCAATCTCCCACATCCAAAGTCGCAATTCCGTCCATAGATGCGGCAAGTTCAAACCTTTCATCAATAATAAGAGTGTTGCACTCCGCAGAATATAGTCGCGCAAGTTCCCTTAGCATCGTTGTTTTTCCGCACGCGGGCGGAGAAATAATAAGCGCGCTTTTGGCCTTCTCTTTCTTTAGCTTTTCAAAAACCTTATCCGCGCAACCCTTTACTTCGTGCGGCAAACGCAAAATTAAATACTTAATGGACTTGAGTGCAAGCACATCGCCTTTTTCCACCACTCCGTCACCGCACGCGCCAATACGCACACCGCCTTCAAAGTGCAAAAAACCACGCACTAAATCATCGTTAACCGCGTAAACCGAATGTCCGCTTGCTATCGCAAGAACATAATCTATATCGGCTTCAGTTGCCTTGCACGCAAGTCCGCTGTCCAAATAAACAATATCGCGCTTGTTCACCGTTTCCACAACAACAGGTCTTCCCACCCTAAGCCTAATTTCAGTTAGCTTTGACAGGTCGTGCTCCCTCGTTATCGCAGTTAATAATCCTTTTCGCAATAGTGTTTCAAACATACTAAAAGGTATGAAAAAACGCCTCGCAATATTGCGAAGCGTCATTTTCTTACAAAATAATCTATTATTCAGTTAAAATTCATTTTGCGATTACGCTCTTGACATATACTCGCCAGTTCTTGTGTCAACACGGATAACTTCTCCCTCATTGACAAAAAACGGAACTTGAACGACATAGCCTGTTTCAAGTGTTGCGGGCTTTGTGCCTTGTGTTGCTGTATCGCCGCGAACACCAGGTTCGCAAATCGTAATTTTCAGTTCTACAAAGTTTGGCGGTTCAACGGAAAACGGCGTGCCTTCAAAGAATTTGATTGTTACAGCCATATTCTCTTTTATAAAGTTCAAAGCATCTTCAACTTTTTCTTTATTGAGAGGAATTTGTTCGTAATTTCCAGTGTCCATAAAGTAATAGAGTTCACCGTCAGAATACAGATATTCCATTGTGCGTGTTTCGATACGCGCCAATTCAAATTTTTCTGTGGGGTTAAAGGTTTTTTCCAAAACCGCGCCCGTAACAACATTTCTGAGCTTTGTGCGAACAAATGCCGCACCCTTACCCGGCTTAACATGTTGAAAATCGACAACGCTCATAATGTTGTTGTCCATTTGAAATGTAATGCCTTTTCTTAAATCACCTGCTGTAAATTGAGCCATAAGCTTTTTTGCTCTACGAGCAATTCCTCCTGTATAAGTTTAGATTTCTCTTACTTTTTTAACTAACAAATTATACTTTAATTTTGTTTCTTTATCGTATCACACTTTTTTGCTAACAAATTTTCATTTAATGTTTATTAAATCACACTTTTTTGATTAACAAATCTAAACTTATTATCTATCAATTTCGCTTAGCTTGCTTTTCATTAAAAAAGTCTTTTTGCTTTCAACCTAACACGATAAGTTCGCGCGAATGAATTGAAAGTGGAACATTTTCGCCCACAATGACCATATCTTCAATTCGCACTCCACCCAAGTTTTGAACATAAATTCCAGGTTCTATCGTTATAACCATGCCATCTTCAAGAATTTCTTCACTCTTTCTGTTAAGCGTGGGGGCTTCGTGAATTAAAAGTCCAACCCCGTGTCCCGTTCCGTGAATATACTTTTCGCCATAGCCATTCTCTGCAATATAGTCCCTGCAAATTTTATCAATGTCGAAACACCGTTCCCCTGCTTTTACCGCTTTAAGCGAAAGCGATTGCGAGGTCTTGACAATATCATAAATCTCAAGCATTTCCGCGTTCGGCTTGCCATAGGCAAAGGTTCTTGTAAAATCAGAACAATATCCGCCAAGGACTGCGCCCATATCTACCGTTACCATATCGCCTGAACTTAGCGCGCGCGAGGTGGGAATATGGTGGGGTTCACAACCGTTTTCACCAAAGGCGACAATTGTATCAAATGATACGCCCTCCGCCCCTAGTTCTTTCATCGTGTTCAAAACAAAATTCGCAACTTGAATTTCTGTCATTCCGACATTAACCCAGTTTAGCAGAAGTCCGTAACAATCATCAACGATTTTTGCGCTAGCTTTGATGATTTCAATTTCCTCTGCGGATTTTATGATTTTACTTTGCAAATTCAACACTTCTTATTTCTCTTATTACGCTAACTTTGATTTGTCCAGGGTATTCCAACTCACTTTCCAATTTTGAAGCGATATCTTTTGCAAGAAATACCGTTGCCGCATCATTGACTTTTTCGGGCTTTACCATAACTCGTATTTCTCTGCCTGCCTGAATTGCGAAAGATTGCTCCACACCTTCAAACGAATTTGCTATCGTTTCGATATTTTCAATTCTCTTAACATAGTTTTCAAGAGATTCGCGTCTTGCTCCCGGTCTTGCGCTCGAAATAGCGTCTGCCGCTTGAACAAGAACAGCTTCCACCGTTTCGGCTTCAACATCACCGTGGTGAGCGGCTATTGCATGAATTATCGCGGGTGATTCCTTGTACTTTTTAGCAATGTCAACACCAATTTGAATGTGGGTGCCTTCGATTTCGTGGTCAACTGCTTTTCCTATGTCGTGAAGCAGTCCCGCGCGCTTTGCAATTTTTGCGTCCACTCCCAGTTCGCTTGCCATCACTCCAGCAAGGTATGCAACCTCAAGCGAGTGCTTTAGAACATTTTGTCCGTAACTTGTGCGGTAGTGCAATCTGCCCAAAAGTTTAACAAGTTCGGGATGCAGTCCGTGTACATTAGCTTCAAAAACCGCCTCATCGCCTGCATCTTTGATTGTCTGCTCGACTTCTTTTTTCACACGGTCAACCATTTCTTCAATGCGTGCAGGATGAATTCTGCCGTCAGCAATAAGTTTTTCAAGTGTTACTCTTGCAACTTCTCTGCGAATCGGGTCAAAACTTGACAGCGTTACAACATCGGGTGTGTCATCAATAATGAGGTCAACACCTGTCGCGCTTTCAAGAGCGCGAATATTTCTGCCAACGCGACCGATAATTCTTCCCTTCATATCGTCATTGGGAAGTGCGACAACCGATAC
>DATESK010000057.1:0-2581 GCA_035270865.1 Clostridia bacterium
CCTACACATGACTTGCACAACTATTACTTTGCCGAAATCGTAGCTGAGTATTAAGAAAAAAGTTTAACAAAGTCGGGCGACTTGTGCCAAACCAACAAAGTACAACGAAGTTGGGCGACTTTCGTCAAACCAAAAGTCAAATATACTAAACACCGCTGAACCAGCACAAATTCACTTTACAAGACAAAAGTAACCGTGAGAAACAATTTAATACCTAATTTCATAGTGATTGTAAGCTCTGCAAAATTGCGGAGCTTTTTTTGTGTGCATACAAACTAAAAATATATTGATACTAAGACTAACAAAAACTGGGAGGTTTTTATGCAAACAACAGGCATTGTTAGAAGAATTGACGAGTTAGGAAGAATTGTTATTCCAAAAGAAATTAGACGCACTATGCGTCTGAGCGAAGGCGATGAAATGGAAATTTGTGTAGCGGACGGAATGTTAACCTTGAAAAAGTTCTCGGAAATTGAAAATATGCGGGAATACGCGGGTGATATAGTTATGACTCTTCGCGATTTTACCTCGGCTGAGGTTATGCTGGTTGACTTAAGCACAATAGTGTTGTACGAAGGCGGAATGAAGAAAAAAACTCAGGGATTAGGAATTTCACATGAACTTGAAAGTATTTTGCGCGGTAGAGAGTTTAAGCTATTGACAGGAAAGGAGCGTATTCCGTTGTATGAGAATGACCAACTTGAATTCAAAAGTCAAATAGTTTCGCCAATCGTTGCGCAAGGTGATGTTGTGGGCGGTCTTGTTATGCTGACCAATAACAACGGGCAGGAACTCAGCGGTTATGTGAATTTAGCCGTTCAAATACTGGTGCCGATTTGCACAAAATGAAGTCTAGGCTGTTATCGGGCGCGGTAGTGCTCGCTGTTTCAAGCGTAGTAGCCAAGGTATTGGGCGCGCTTTACCGTGTTCCGCTAACCAATATTTTAGGCGCGGAAGGGATGGGCTTATACCAGCTTGTTTTTCCTATTTACGCTTTGTTTCTAACGATGTCAACCAGCGGATTGCCAACGGCGCTTTCGCGTATAGTCGCTGAAAAAAAAACGCGAGGGGAGAGTTGCAAAAAGTTTTTGGTTGCAACCGCAATTATGCTAATTTCGTTTTGCATAATATCTGCAATTTTGGTGGCGCTTCTTTCTCCGTACACTTCTAAACTTCAAGGTAACTCCGACACTCAATTAGGTTTTTGGATTATTGCGCCCGCTATTATTTTCGTGGGCGGAATTGCTGTGCTTAGAGGTTGGTTTCAAGGCAATTTTAATATGCTTCCCACGGCATTAAGCAATATTATTGAACAGGTTGTAAAACTCGCAGTCGGACTTACGCTTTCAATTGTGTTTGCAAAATACTACGGCGTGGTATACGCAGTTTACGGCGCGCTTATCGGCGTAACTCTATCCGAAATTGTAGCTCTGTCCTATCTTTTGGTAACATACTGGGTAAAAGAGCGACATTCAAAGAAAGAGGTGCTAAAGCCTAAATTTGGTGATTACAAGATATTGCGCAAGGTAGCGACACCAATCGCCCTAATGTCGTTTATTCTGCCCCTTTCGCAATTTGCAGACAGCTTTATGATTGTAAATATTCTAAAAAATGTCGGACTGGCAACGGAAATCTCCACAGCGCAGTACGGCTTGTTATCAGGTCCTGTCGCATCGCTTATAAATTTGCCTATTGTCATTTTGCTGTCGCTATCAATTGCCATAGTTCCCAATGTTTCGGCGGGACGAGTCGCCCGTGATTTAGACGGTATAATGAGAAAAAGCGCATTATCAATTAAGTTGACTTATCTTATTGGCGTACCGTCTGCACTGTTTTTTTTAGTTTTTGCGCGACCTATTGTTGCTTTGCTTTACCCAAATATCGGTGATGCTAGTATTTCGCTTACGATAACTTTGCTGTCAATTTCCTCCGTATCAATAGTTTTTTTGTCGGCTATGCAGGTTTACACGGCATTACTTCAAGCGCTTGACCGAACTATGTTGCCGGTTAGAAACCTTGCGATAGCAGTTGTGATAAAAATAGCGTTGTCTTTTGTATTAACTTACAAACTAGGAATTGTGGGAAGCGCGATTTCAAATGTCGTTATGTCCGCTGTCGCATACACGCTTAATGCCATATCGTTTAGAAATTATTTGGGGCAAGATATTAAACTAGTGAAAAATCTGAGTGCAATTCTATTCTCAGGTGTTATAATGGCTCTATCAGGCTTTGCTATTGTAGCGCTATCTGATAATCCTATTGTGGAAATTACTGTCGGAGCGGTTGTTTGCACGGCTGTTTATACTATAATAACACTTGCGGGCAACACGATTGACGATAATGAAGCCAATAGCTTACCATTTGGAAATACAATTATTAGAATGAAAAAATCCTTGCGGTTTTGGGAGTGAGAATGAACGCTTTAACAATTTTTGAAACAACAAATGAATTAAATGAAGCGCGTGGAAAATCACACGCTTTTTACATAGCTGACGATATTGCAAACAGCAGAGTATTTTTTCCTTCAAAACGGATTCCGCTTTTGGTGGCGGTTAATGAAGAAAAAGGCTTTGCTGTCGCG
>DATESK010000058.1:0-2887 GCA_035270865.1 Clostridia bacterium
CAGCGCGCTAGCACCTATGGCGCAAGGCGGAAATCGCTTCCTTATCATAAACAACAAAAAGCCCAGCGGTTACTTCTTTAAGGGAACTTCCTACACACTCACCGCTGAAACCTTCTTCCGTATAAGCGTATGGGCGAAAACCTACAATGTCGAAGCGGGCAAGGGCGCATATATTGGCATTGATGTTAAAGATAACGATAAAGAATTTGTCAATATAAACACCGAAACTTGGACAGAATATGTATTCTTTATCAAGACGGCAGACACCGATGTTTCAAATGTCGCGCTCACACTAGGTTTAGGCAAACAGGCAACAAGCGAAACCGATACTGAAAGCTTATTAACAGGCTACGCTATGTTTGACAATGTTACCTTTGACATTATGACAGAAACGGAATTTGAAGCGATTGACACAAATTCCGAATTGTTCACCTCGGGCAAAGCGTATGTCATTGAAACCCCCGAATCAGCTGCGGATGTTGATGATGAGAAAACTCCCGAAACGGAACCTGCATACAAACCCGACCTCAGCTACTTGTGGTGGATGATTCCCACAATTTGCGTTGCTATCGCACTTATTGCCGTTATGGTTGCGGTATTCATCAAAAAAGTCTATAAGCCTAGAAAAGAAAAGGCACTTGAAGCCAGCTACTCAAAGGATGCAAAAACTTCAGATTCGCTTGATGTTAAGAAAGAGGAATACGACAAGTTCAAAGAATAGTCAAACTATGGCTGCAATTATTTTGCAAATCATATTAAAACAGTTTTGAGTTGTAATATGCACCCCGCATTCCGCGGGGTGTTTTTTTATTCCAACCGTGTGTTTAATCGCAAAAATCCCTCATATACTTAAACAAGGTTTTCTATTTATTTTGAAAGTAGCAAAAGCAATTCAAAATTAAGTTAATTATGGAAAGCAACAAAAGCAATTCAAATTTTTTTTTGATAGTAACAAAACAAAAAATATGTTGTTATGCCGACTAGTCTAACTAAATTAAAAAATACATCGCCAAAAGAGGTTTTTAATGTTTGTTGTCCACAAAGTATTAAAGGGGGAAACTCTTTCACAGATTGCAAGGGAAAAGCATACCACCACCTCCAAAATTAAAAAGCTAAACGGAATTAGCTCAACGCAAGAGGGCGAACGACTTCTAATCGAGGTTTTAGAAGGCACGCCCTACACCGTCAAACCCTTCGACAGCTTATCAAAAATTGCAAGCCGTTTTAACATAAGCGAGCAAAGCATATGCGAAATTAACGGAATAACAGAAGTATTTGTCGGTGAAGTCATTATAGTGACTACAAATCAAAACAGCTAGGAGGCGCATATTAACAAAATTGTCCGCGCGATAACGACTGTAACGGCCTTTTCGGTGTGTTCGCGATTTTTGTCCTTTATATTCAAAATTTATATTTCCCGCGCTCTCGGTGCGGAGATTGTGGGTTTATACCAGATTTGCATTTCCGTTCTCATTTTGCTTTTATCCTTAACCGCCGGCGGACTGCCTAATGTTCTGTCGCGGAAAATTGCAGAAGCTGAAGTTAAAGGTAATTATAAGCGGCAAAACTCGCTTATGGCGCAATCCCTTCTTATTGGACTTACCGCATCAGCTATTGTGATTATCGTACTCTATTCCCTTGGCGACAAACTCTCCATTATCTTTGCTGACGATCGTTGCGTGGATATGTTCCTTATTATGTTGCCCGCGGTTTTGACCTCTACACTGTATGCGCTTATTCGCTCTTGGTTTTGGGGGCGTAAAAAATTTCTAGCGTTTTCATTCACAGAGTTTTTGGACAGCATTTTCAAAATAGCTTTTTCCGCATTCTTTATAAGCGGAATTATTTCAAGCATATCGGGCGCAATCGGAATATCTATTGCCTTTATTCTCGCCGATGTCCTTTGCGTGCTGATTTTATTTATCTTATACTTTGCAAACGGCGGACGGCTAGCAAAGCCTACTGGCTTTTTAGAACTTGAAAAATCCGCCATTCCTATAACCACAACGCATATTGCAGGCAGCGCAGTTAATTCATTGACTGCGATTGTTATACCTGCGCAGCTTGTTTTAATAGGTATGACAACACCTCAAGCCACCGCAGAATATGGCAGATTAGCCGGAATGGCTCTACCTTTGCTTATGGCGCCCAGTTCACTTATTGGCTCACTCGCGGTCGTTCTTACGCCCGAAATAGCGTCATACGCAACACAAGGCGATAACAAAGCACTTCTAAACAAGTTGGAAAGCTCACTTGCGTTTTGCGTATTCATCACCTCTATGTTTTTAGCTGTTTATGCGCCTCTTGGCAAGAATTTGGGAGTTTTGTTTTTCGGAGATGAAATGGCTGGCGTGTATGTTTCGCAATGCTGTCTTTTGATACTGCCTATAGGAATAAATCAAGTTGCATCTACTGTCGTGAATTCTCTCGGTATGGAAAACAAATGCTTGTTGCATTTTCTCATAGGTATTGCCATTCTTTTACCATGCATCTTTTTCCTGCCGCGCGTCATTGGGATATACGCAATGCCAGTTGGAAGCATGCTGAGCAATTCCGTGCTTACAATTTTGAATATGCGGAGTTTAAGAAAAAAACTTGGACAGCCTATTCATACTTGGAAAAAAAGTCTTTTGCTGTTGCTGTTTGCTTTGCCGTCTGCCGCTTTAACTTACTTTCTGCAAGGAATCTTAACTCATTTCCTTCCCACCGTACTCGTTATTATTTTAGCCGGAGGTGCAGGGGTTGGAATTTTTGTTACGCTGTCATCCGTTTTCAAAGTAGTACAGATAGGAAGTTTTATTGCAAACAAGTTCCATCTACCGCTCAAAAAGAAATCGGCGGTTGCCAACAAAGCTTGATAAATTGCTAAATTTGGTTTGTTGTTAAT
>DATESK010000059.1:0-4296 GCA_035270865.1 Clostridia bacterium
TTATTTTTTATATTAGCCACCTTGCGCTGTTGTTTCTTGCTATTTCTTAGATACCTTATTTTTGGTGCAGATATTTATTTCACTCTTATTTTTTTGTGTAATTTGTTTTTTAGTGAGATATTTTGTTTTATTTAACATTCAATATTAAAATTTTGACTATTTACAACCTTTTTTATCTATTGTATAATGATTTTATTACAATATCCGATTTCCATTGACCTAAGGCTTGCTATGGCTTGGAAACACTGGGTATAGCTGGAAACGGCTATGCCTCCCATTTGGAAAGGAGAATTATGAAAAAAAGATTTTTTGCACTCGTGCTAGCCATCGTGCTGGTACTTTCTCTCGGCGTTTGTTTTGTCGCTTGTGACGATAACAATGTCGAAACCACCAAAATCCGCATTTCCACAACCACATCGGTTAATGACAGCGGACTTATGGATTATCTCACCCCTTATTTTGAAGCGGACAACCCGAATTACAAACTGGAAATTGCCTCAGCAGGAACGGGCGCGGCAATCAACGCCGCAAAGTACGGCAATGCGGATTTGATTTTGGTTCACTCCGCATCACAAGAAAACGCCTTTGTAGCGGCAAACTATGCCCGCAAGGTTGACAACTTTGAAAGCGAACGCATCTCGTTTATGTACAACTATTTTGTGTTAATCGGCCCCACAGCAGATACTGCAAATGTTAGCGCAGCGGCAACCGTTGAAGATGCTTTTGCAAACATCGCAAACGGATCGCACAAATTTATTTCGCGCGGTGACAAAAGCGGCACACACACAAAAGAAGTCGCATTATGGAATACTGAACTAGGCATAACAACCAATGTCGAAACTTTGCCTGAAGCTATTGAAAGCTGGTATGTTTCGGCAGGTCAAGGAATGGGCGCCTGCCTTACAATGGCAAACGAACAGAGCGCCTATGTATTAAGCGATAAAGCAACCTATCTTTCTTACAAAAATGACAAGGACGGCGATAAGTTGCAGAACTTGAATCTTTTAATGGAAAATTCCGCTAACCTCAAAAATACTTATTCAATGATTGCTGTCGATAATGATGCACCTTTTATCGATAGTGTTTCCAGCGAAGCACTGCCAAAGGGTGCAGTTTCCGTCAATGAAGCTGCGGCAGATGTTTTCATTAAATGGATGGCAGGCGAACACGCAAGCGCGCTCATCAATTTCTATGGCACAACGGCTTACGGCGCGCCTTTGTTCTATCTTCAATAACAATGTGGAAGGCATTTAGTCAAGCATTTGAACTTATATTTTCGGGCAATATTTTGCTTGGCGAAATTGTCGGAACAACACTTCAAATGGCTTTTTCAAGCTCACTATTGGCACTCGTTTTTGGAGTGCCAATAGGCGTTTTAGTCGCCACTTCGCACTTTCACGGTAAAAAATTTATCGTTGTTTTAATTCGCACGCTTATGGGACTTCCACCCGTTGTTATCGGCATAGTTTTGTATGTGTTGTTTTCGGGAACGGGGCCGTTTGGGTCGCTTAGGTTAGTTTATTCGGTTGAACTAATGGTTATCGCGCAAGTCTGCCTCATAACTCCTATTGTTGCAGGTATGACGGAAACCTATGTATCATCAATCGCACCCCCGATATTAGAAACGGCAAAAGGTTTAGGGCTAAACAAATTCAAAGTTCAATTTCTCACAATAAACGAAAGCAAATACCAAATCATCGCAATATATCTTTTCGCCTTTGCGCGCGCAATATCTGAGGTGGGCGCGGTGCAGATTGTGGGCGGAAACATACTTCACAAAACAAGGGTTATGACAACGACTATCGCGCTAAACTACAACACGGGACAATTCACTTATGCTATTGCGCTTGGAATAATTTTGCTGTTAATTGCTTTGTCTGTCAATCTCATTGCAAGCTTGCTTCAAAGGAGGACAAAATGATTGTGGAAATTAAAAATCTAAAAAAGCAATACGGCGACAAAATAGTGCTTGATATAGAAAATCTCAAATTTGAAGAAGGCAAAAAATATGCGTTGATTGGCGCAAACGGGTCGGGTAAAACTACTTTACTTAAAATTCTTGCAGATATTGAAAAAGATTTTTTAGGAAACATTGAAACTATTCCATATCAAAATGCCGATACAGAACAAGAATTTTCTGCTAATAAACGACTTAATGTCGGCTATATGCCACAGCGCAGTGTTGGCTTTTCTATGTCTGTGTTAAACAATATGATGTTGGCATATCCGCTTAAAGATAGAAAGTCTTCAAAAGAAAAAGCTATTACTATGTTGGAAAAGTTGAAGCTAACTTCTCTAAATAAAAAAAACGCCTCTAAACTCTCAGGCGGCGAAACTCAAAGACTTGCGCTAGGGCGGTTGTTTGCAGCCCATTTTGAACTTTTGTTACTTGACGAACCCACCGCGTCAATGGATATCGACTCCACAAACATTGTCGAGCAAGTTTTAGACGAATATATCAAAGAAAACAATTCCTCACTTATTTTTGCTACTCATTCGATAAGACAGGCTGAACGGTTTGCAGATATTATTATTTTCTTATCACAAGGAAAAGTTGTCGAAGAGGTTTTATCAACAAAACTTTTATCCGCACCGCAAACTGACGAATTGAAAAATTTTCTTAAGAACGCATAGCATTCTACATTTAGTCTGTAATATCGTACCAGTCGCCTACCGCATATTTTTCATAAATTTCCTGCGTAACATAAATTTCTGCAATATCCCCGTTTTCAGCTTGTACTGTAAAACAAAAGTGCGTAGCTTTATCGCTTGGATTTATCATTTTAAGCTGTCCAAAAGAAAACAGCAAAGGTTCGCCCATAGTCTTTGAAATTATAGTGCCCTCATAAACTTTGACATTGTTGCAGCCGAAAAGCATTAAAGACAAAATCATCAAAAGAAGTATACATAAAAATAAAATTGTTCTAATTCTTATTTTTTTCATAATACCCCCACTTTGCGTTAAGATATCATATGGTAAGTAAAAAATTTTATGATAGCTCGCTCTTTAGATATATTATGCAAAAAGCAAATATAATGATAAGTTTTATGACATTAGAATAAGAATAAAAATCAAAAAAGCTATGTTTTTTGCACTAAAACATAGCTTTTTAAGCACTATTAAATTGTTGTGAAATCACAACATACATGACCAAAAAACCGATAAAAATCGTTTTCTTGGATTCTTAAAATTTGTTTGGAAGATTCCTAAATTGCACAATACCAATCGCCGACAGAATATCTATAATATTCCTCTTCCGTTACATAAACGCTGGCTGTTACACCCTCGTTTTGCACAATAAAAACAAAACTCAGCGTTGGTCTGCTTGGGTCAATCATTTTAATCTGCCCAAAGGAAAACAGTATCGGTTCCCCCGCTGTTTTTTCGATTATTGTGCCTGCTTTGATTGTTGCGCCGTTACACGCTGAAAAGATAGATAATAGTAGCAGAACTAGTGCAACAGACAAAAAAATTTGTCTTCCCCTTAGTTTTTTCATAGTTCCCCCAAAGAAATCTTTGAGTTGTTAGCTACATTGACTATATGAAATTTTCAAAGATCCCTTAATTTTATGGTACACCTTATTTATCAAATAGATAGGGCGGATTTGCACTTATTTTGTCGAATTATCGCTCATATTACCCAAATAAGCCTAGATGTTCGCATATAACTCGCATTTCAACAGCATATTGACCATTTTATTTGACCGACAGCTGCAAATTACCGCGTTTGACCAACAATAGATAATCCGCATTTTGACCGACAACAATATTGTTATTTCGTAAAATAAAAAACACGCAATCTACATTGCGTGTTTAATTTTAATAATCGAAACTAATGAACTAAAAAATTTTGACAAATTTACAGCTTTTTCGTGTAGGTGATATAGCCGTCCGGCACATATCCTTCTTTGCAGTACAAGTGGCATGCGTTGATATTTGTTGTTAAAACCTCAAGCGTTATACTGACGGCTTTATCTCTGTAAAACTCCTCTACCCATTCCATAAAGGAAGTGCCGTAACCTTTATTTCGATGTTCAGGCGCTATATAGAGTTCATCAAGCACTATTATATCTCCGCCCTCCTCATTGCACCAATATGAAGTTACAAGCGCGTATCCAGCCGTTTTATCTGTTTCCTTGTCCATAATAAAAAACCCCCACAAATTCTCGTGATGGTCTAATACTCGGTCAAAAGTAAGATTGGCTATAGATTCGTCATAATCGCGAATTATAGTGTTCGATTGGTAAAACTCATAACATAACTCCTTGAATGTTTCCCTATCATATTTATCAAAT
>DATESK010000060.1:0-7055 GCA_035270865.1 Clostridia bacterium
AGAATAAACAACAAACACATCAAATTCGGCAGTTTAACATATTAAAAAGGGCAGATAAACTGCCCTTTTAATAATTTATTACTTTTTAATATAGAACCAAATATTATAGAATTTATCTGTTTACAAACCACATCTTATAGAATCTATCTATTTACTTTTATGAAAAACACTTTTGCAAAACCAATTCCATTCTTGCAATTTTGATTGCCGAAACAAAAATGTCAATTGCGTAACTAAGTTCGTCAATAGACGGCACAGTAGGCGCAATTCTTATGTTTTGATTTATGTCGTCCATTTTGTAGGGATAGGTCGCTCCCGCTTCGGTAAACTTCACACCACCCTCTTTTGCAAGTTCTACAATGCGTTTTGCGCAACTTTTCACATTAACGGAAACAAAGTATCCGCCATTCGGTTTTGACCAACTCACAAATTTATCGTCAGCAAATGCCTCGCTAAGTTTCGCATCCACCACTTCAAATTTAGGTCGCAAAATCTCCGCGTGTTGTTTCATAATTTTCAAGACATTTTCGCGGTTTTTCAAGTACAGCGTATGTGCAAGTTGAACTATTTTGTTAGGTCCTATTGTTCTATAAAACATCTTGCTTTTAAGGTCGGCGATATTGGCATCTGATGCTATAATTGCAGATATGCCACCACCTGCGAATGTAATTTTTGAAGTTGAGGCAAATTGATAAATCCTATCGATATTCCCCGCCTTTTTGGCAACATCAAAAATATTTTTAAGTTTTGTATCTGTTTCGTAAAGCGAGTGAACAAAATAGGAGTTATCCCAGAATATGCGGAAGTCTTGAGCTGCTGTCGGCATAGTCGCAAGTCTGTCAACGACCTTATCGCTGTATGTAATGCCAGTCGGATTGCTGTACTTAGGAATACACCAAATACCCTTTATGCTCTCATCATTTTTAACTAATGCTTCCACTATGTCCATATCGGGGCCGTCATCAAGCAAAGGTATAGTAACCATTTCAATGCCAAGCACCTCGCATATGGAAAAATGTCTGTCATATCCGGGGGCGGGACAAATAAATTTGACTTTGCAAAGTTTGTTCCAAGGCGTTGAGCCTAAAACTCCAAACTGCTTAGCAAACTGCATCGTATCGTACATAAGTGATAAACTTGAATTGTCTGCAACAATAACTTCCTCAATACGAGTATCAAAAATATTAGCAAAAAGTTCCCTTGCATCTTTAAGACCTTCCAACATTCCATAATTTCGCACATCGCCTGCCGCTGTTTGAAAATTAGCGTCAGCAATCATCTCAAGCATTGGAACTGCCAAATCGAGTTGTTCTTTGCAGGGACGACCGCGCGTCATATCAACAGAACGCCCCGGTTTTTGCATTTTCTTAAAAGTCTTGCGTTCTGTGGCAAGAGTTTCTTCAAGCTGTTGTTTACCTAATAATTTATAGTCCATATTACTCTCCTAAGCTTAGTCTAAGATACCATAAAACCCTTTTATCTTCAACTACTTTTTATCAAAACAAAAAAATTTGCAAAGTATACTTAAATCGTGAGAAAAACTGTTTTAGCAAATCTTATTTTACAATTATATGGAATTTACTTGCTGAACAAAACATCACAATTCCCAAAACTAATAAATTTTGGTTAAGTTATTTTGCAACATTTCAGCAAGTTATTCTTCGGAATTCTTGCGGATAATAAGTCTAATCGGCGTTCCCTCGAAATCGAAACTCTTTCTTAGCGCGTTTTCCAAATAGCGTTTATAGGAAAAGTGCAAAATTTCGGGTTCGTTGACCTTTATAACAAAAGTCGGAGGCGCAACCGCGACTTGTGTGATATAAAATATTTTAAGTTTTCTACCGTTTTTAGCAGGCGGTTCGGTGATACGGGTAGCGTCAACCAGCACTTCGTTTAGTAATCCCGTTGTTATGCGCTTATTTGCATTTTCAAAAATCTTTTTGGCATAAGGCAGGATGGTATCAATTCTTTGTCCACTCTTTGCAGATACAAACAGCGGTTTGGCATATTCCATAAATTTGAGGTCGCCTTGAAGTTTCTTCTTAAAAATATTGACTGTGCTATTATCTTTTTCAATCAAATCCCACTTGTTCAAAAGTATGATTGACGGTTTTCCCTCTTCGTGAACAAAACCCGCAATTTTTATATCTTGTTCCGTCATACCCTCTTCTGCATCGCACACTATAAGCACAACATCGGCGCGGCGCACGGCTACTAAAGCACGCAATACACTGTAATGCTCAAGGTCTTCAGATATGCTTCTTTTCTTGCGCATACCCGCGGTGTCAATAAGTGTATACTTATCCTCGCCAACCTGTAAATCGGTATCTATCGCATCTCTTGTGGTTCCGGGAATATTTGTAACAATAACGCGCGCGTAACCAAGCAATTTGTTCGTGATAGAACTTTTGCCCGCGTTAGGTTTTCCAACTATCGCAATTTTAATGCTTTCGCCGTATTCAGAGGCGTCAAGAGCGGGAAAATCCTCCACTACTTTATCCAACAAATCGCCCAGTCCTTTTCCTTGCTCCGCCGATACCGCAAAAGGTTCGCCAAAACCTAAAGCATAAAAATCATAGGGACTTCCGTCATTGACATTATCAATTTTGTTAACCGCCAAAATTACATTTGCTTTGGATTTTCTAAGATAGCTTGCGACTTCTTGGTCGTCAAGCGTAAGTCCAGTTTTACCGTCAACAACATAGATAATTACATCTGCGTTGTCAATCGCAAGCTGCGCCTGCTCTTTAATTTGCAGCCACATTTCATCGTGGCTTTTGAGTTCCAGTCCGCCTGTGTCCACCAAAGTAAAATGTTTTCCGCACCACTCTGTGTCGGCATAAAGCCTGTCGCGCGTTACCCCAGGGGTGTTTTCAACAATTGATATACGAGAACCCGCCAGCTTGTTGAACAAAGTTGACTTGCCTACATTTGGTCGACCTACAATTGCGACTAATGGTTTTACCGCCATAATTTCACCTATAATTCTATAATTTTCTTAAGCAAGTCATCGCCTGATTCGCTTGCAACTAATACCTTTTTCCCTAAACTGTTTTCAAGGTCGGCAAGTGATATATCATCGAGAAACACCGTAGAAAATTCTTTTAGCATATTTGACGGAATAATAAATCCGTCCGTGTCCTTTGTTTTGACCTGAGAAATTATATCAGTTGCAGTAACTAGCCCCGCAACGGTAACACTTTCCCCGAAATATGTGTTTTTTATCGCCCACACTTCAATTTTTACACCTAATTTTTTCTCAATTTCTTTCGCAAAATCTTTAAGTAACGGAGCAAATGAAACACCCGTTATAAATCCTATTTTTTTGTCAAGTTTTAAGTCTTTGCACTCACTTAACGCGTAATCAAAATTCGCCTTGAAATCCGCAATCAAACCCACGCCATTTTCAATTTGGTCAAATGCACCGTAGTAGTCGTATTTTGGAACAGTTCGGTTTGCGCGCAAGTAAAACTCGTCAGAACACCAACAAAAGCCGTCAAATTTCTCATATAACTTTTCCACAATATCAATTGTTTCCGCCGCCTTTACTTCATCAACTGCCATAAGATTCGGCAATCCGTTTCTGTGCTTTGTAAGACCCACAGGCACGACCGCAACCGTTTTTACACCCACTATACCTTTAAGCTTGACAATCGTGTCTTCAACAACCGCTCCGTCATTTATATCAGGCACCATAACAATTTGCGTGTGCATCTTAATTCCGCCGTTTCCAAGCCTTTTAAGTATAGTAATAAGGTTTTTTGAATTGGGATTTTTTTCCAACTTCAAGCGGATTTCGTCATCATAGGCGTGTACCGAAATATAGATAGGCGAAAGTTTAAGTCGAATTATACGCTCAATTTCCTCTTCCGTTATATTGCTGAGTGTAACATAGCTACCGCTTATGAACGAAAAGCGATAGTCGTCATCTTTTACATAAAGCATATCGCGCATACCGCAAGGAAGTTGGTCTACAAAACAGAACTGACACTTATTTTTACAGCGGATTGGCGACAATTCCTCATCGATTTCAAGTCCTAAGGCATCCTCTGCGTTTTTATCTATTTTTAGAGTTTTAAGTTTGTCAAATCTTTTTATTTCAAGCGTAAACTTCTCTTGCGCATCGTAGTATAGGCAGTCCAAAATATCGCAGTAACGGTGTCCGTCAAATGCGATAAGTTCGTCCCCTACCCTAAGTCCTAAACGCTTAGCAATTTTAGATAATGCGGTAATTTTTGCCATTAAGTTTTCCTTGTTAGCTGCATTTGTTTGCAACTAATTTTCTCTTTATTGTAGCCTTCTTGTTAGCTACATCTTTTTGCAAATATTTTTTTCTTTAGTATAGTCTTATGCCATTTCGCTGTTTATCGTCTTATCCTGTTTACCAAAACCGGTAACAAATTCGGCGATAGATTTCACATTGTTTTCAATTTTCCTATCGCTTGTATTCCTCAGCAATTCATCGGCGAGGTTGGTCTGCAATAGTTTGTAAAGTCCAAAAATTATGTCCTTAGAGTCCTTTGCCGCATAAATCAAATTGCGGTGTGCAAGGTACTGCAAATCTTTTTCCGCCATATCACCCTTTGGCGGGAAAGTTACAACGGCGCGTCCCAACAAAAAGGATTTATATATGGTAGAAACATTATAGTAAGTTATAACGATGTCGCTTGCGGCTAAGTATTCATCAAAATTAGCTTTTTTGTCAAACAGTTGAACATTATCCGAAGATTTTAGTTCCACAAGTTTTCTAAGTTCGCTAAAAGTGTCCGACTTAGGACAGTACGCAATTACATTTATAATATCGCCTTGGTCAAGAAGCATATCAAACATTTCCGTGCAGTCCTTTTTATCACGGCAGTTTAAGAATACTGTTTTGGATTTTGGTATTCCAAGCTGTTTTCTCAATTCCGATTTTTCATCGTGCGTTATAGCCTTCACCGTGAGCGGAAGTCCTAAAGCAACAACTGAACGGGCGGGAATACCTAGTCTTACAACCTCTGCTTTGGCGTCTTCATTTTCCACAATAAAAGCGTCAGTCGTCAAATCAAAGAAGCTTTTGTCAGCGGTAAAGGTGGTCATAAGCGCAATAATCGGCGTTTCAAATTCGGTTTTTCTTTTAGAATCAAGCGCTAAGCAATGAGAATACGGCGACAGACAAACTATGCAATCGGGCTTAAAGCGTAAAACTGCGTTGCGTATGCGGTTAAACTTTCCTCTCTTTTCTTTACTTTCCGCGCTTTCATTTTTACTTTCGCCATTTTCACTTTTTTTCGTATATTTCATTTTCAGCCATTGAAGTTTATCCGCGCTGCTGTATTTCAATTTACTTTCATAATGACTTTCATCAAACACGACAGCATAATAGTCCCCTGATGCCTCAATACCTTCCTTTAGCACCTTGGGAATATATTCGCTGACATCACTTGAGGTTAAAATTAAAATGACAGGTTTCATTTTCATAATGCAGTCTCCATACACATAGTTAATTTGTTATAAATTAGACAAAGAAAATTTTACAAACAAATTATAATTCAAAAATTATAGGCATAATCATAGGAAAATGTCTGTCTTTTATGAATTTTTTCTTTAGCGCCTTGCGAATTGCCTGCGTAACTCTGCTTCTGTCGATAACCTCATCATTAAAGTTCAAGGACTCAATGGAATTTTGAACGATAGTCTTTGCGTTTTCCAACGCATCCGCAGATAGACTCATTCCGCGAATCAGAATATCAGGCGGGGTTAAAAGTTTTCCGTTTTTCATATCCACACTAACAATAACAATCAAAAACCCATTTTCGGCAAGGCTTCTTCTGTCGCGAATAATATTACTGCCCTCGTCCAAAATTTCTCCGTCTACATAAAGACTTCCCGCAGGAACATTGGATTGACGCTTAATTGTTTTTTGGTTTACGCCAAACACCGCGCCTATTTCGGGTATCATTATATTAAGAGGATTGACGCCCACGCTTTCTGCCATTTTTGCGTGCAAGTACAGATGTCTGTATTCACCGTGAACAGGAATAAAAAACTTAGGCTTTACAAGTGTTAAAAGTAATTTCAACTCTTCGGCATAAGCGTGTCCCGATGCGTGTACATCGGTCATACTTTCGTAAACAACTTCTGCTCCACGCTTGAAAAGTTTATTGATGACATTATAAACAGACTTTTCGTTTCCGGGGATTGGCGATGAGGACAAAATAACCACATCGTTTTCGCCAATATTTATTTTCCCAAATTCGCCCTCGCTCATTCTTGTTAGCGCGCTCATAGGCTCGCCCTGCGTGCCTGTCGCAAGTACAACTTGCTTTGAGTACGACAATTTACCGGGGCTTTCAATTATTATATCTTTAGGCACGGTAAGTTCGCCGACCTTTGTCGCCATTTCCACGATATTTTTCATACTGCGACCTGACAAAATGACCTTTCTTCCGTATCTTTCCGCTATGTCCAAGATTTGTTGCACGCGGTAGTTATTAGAAGCAAATGTCGCAATAATAAGTCTTTTTTCACGATGCGAGGAAAACCATTTTTCCAGACCTTCGCCCGCCACACGCTCAGAGTTTGAATGTCCTTTGCGCTCCACATTTGTAGATTCGCCAAGCATAAGCATAACGCCTTTAGAACCGATTTCTGCAATGCGTTGAAGGTTGGCAGGTTTTCCGTCAATAGGTGTCGCGTCGATTTTGAAGTCGCCCGAATGGTAAATTACACCCACAGGCGTAGTGATTGCAAATGCGCAAGCCCCAGCCATAGAGTGATTAACTTTTATAAATTCAACTTTGAAACATCCTGCGGGAACAACTTCGCCTTCTTTTACCGTATGGGTATCGGCATCAATTCGGCGTTCAATAAGTTTATGTTCGACAAGTGCCAACGTCAATGCAGTTCCGTAAATAGGGACATTCAAGTCTTGAATAACATAAGGTATTGCGCCAATATGGTCCTCGTGACCGTGTGTTAGAAAAATTCCGCGCACCTTGTCACGGTTTTCTGTCAAATAAGTTATATCAGGGATTATCGCATCAATGCCAGGACTATCCTCGTCAGGGAAATCC